>JAPPFQ010000218.1 GCA_028875135.1 Acidobacteriota bacterium | reverse complement strand
GCGGTGACGGCAGATCTGAGCGTTGAGCGGGACATCCAACGCATCGCGGACGAAACGGTGAAGAAATTTGGAGGGGTTGATATCTTGGTCAATAACGCTGCCATTATCCACCCTCCTATAGATCTAGTGGACCTGGACGCAGATCTGTGGCGGCAGGTCATGGATGTGAATCTAACCGCCGCTGCATTGCTCACAAAGTTCGCCCTGCCGAGCATGATCGAAAACCGTTACGGCAAGATCATCAATATCTCAAGCATTGGCGGGCGCAAAGGGGGCAAGGGTCGGACGGCGTATCGGGTGACAAAAGCTGCGCTGATCAGCCTGACAGAGAGCGTCGCAGCCGAGGTCAAGCAGCACGGGGTTGATGTCAACTGCATCTGCCCCGGTGGGGTTGATACGGAAGGCTACCGTGAGGCGTTTGGGAGCGGGGGCAGAGAGGAGAATCCGAAGTTGATGCTGCCCGAAGAGATTGCAGCACTCGCCGTTTTCCTAGCCTCAGATACGAGTTCAGCGGTTACGGGTACAGCAGTGGACGCATTCGGCACAACCAACCCGCTATTTGGGTAAGAATACAGAGGAATTTTAACGCAAAGTCGCAGAGTCGGAAAGAAAAGACTTTGAGAAACCGCCCCGATCTACTAGAATACGGCTGTCTGTCGGAAGAGGATAAACGCTTGTTGGAAACGGAGTTCGAGGGGTAACCCGTTTCCCCCGATTGCCTGATGCATTCCTTGAGCGAGTTGGAACAGAGCCGGTTGCGCACCGACCATCCCGAATTTCGGGTGGGAGACACGGTCCGGGTGCACGTGAAAATCAGGGAAGGCGAGAAAGAGCGCGTGCAGGTTTTCGAAGGAGCAGTGATCGCCAGGAAGGATGGCGACCTCCGGTCTTCCTTCACCGTCAGAAAGACCTCCTTCGGCCAGGGAGTGGAACGAATCTTTCCCTTGCACTCTCCCATCATCGACAAGATCGAGCGGGTGCGAAAAGGTCGCGTGCGGAGAGCCAAACTCTACTACCTCCGCAGCCGCCGAGGAAAAGCAGCCAAAATCAAGGAACTCAGAGACTATTGAACCGGAGCGCCTCCGCCGGTGGGGAGTTCGGGAGATTTCCCCGGTGCCTGCGGACCGTCCGGGTTTTTCTGCGAGGCACTCCTGCCGCCTGCGTTCACCCGCCCCACCCGCACAGCCCACTGCAATCTAGAATTCGAAGTCCACGCCCAAGGCTGCGGCTACCGCAGGGTCGCCGGGTTGGATGAGGTGGGCCGCGGAGCCTTGTTCGGCCCCGTTTGCGCCGCCGCGGTGATCATGAACCCCCAGCGCATTCCCCCCGGCATCAACGACTCCAAGAGCCTGAGTCCCCGACGGCGGTTGAAGCTGGCCCATGAAATCCGAGAGACGGCCGAAGCTTCCGCTGTAGCCTTCGTGGACTCATTCACCATCGATCGGATCAACATCCTGGAAGCGACCCGCAGAGCCATGCTTTTGGCGGTCGAAAAGCTGGAGACAAGGCCGGACTTTCTGCTGTGCGACGGCGATATGGTGGTGCCGGTTCCCTTGCCCCAGCAGCCCATTGTGGGAGGAGACCGGCGCTCCCTCTCCATCGCCGCCGCCTCGATCCTGGCCAAGGTCGCCAGGGACCACCTGATCGTGAACCTGGACGCACGGTACCCGGGTTACGACCTGAGAAACAACATGGGATACGGCACCCGGAAGCATCGGGATGCCCTGACCCGGCTGGGACCGACTCCTCTCCACCGCGCCAGCTTTCGGGGCGTCTGTGGCCTGGATTCAGTGGATTCCGGCCCCGGAGTCGTTCCTATTGATCCGAAGTGTGGTTGAAAAGTTATTTGAAACAAACGCCGGTGCTTGGTGGTTGGAAGCCGGCTCAAAGTCGAGCGTGGGCAGATTTTTGATTCACATCGATGCACAGGATGCACAGGATTTTTCTTGCATTGACAAGCTCCTGCGACTGGTGGTTAGAAACCGGTTCAAGGTCAAGCATGAGTAGATGGTTTATTAACATGGATGGACAGGATGCACAGGATTTTTTCTGGAGACGACGGCCTTGCAGTCCTGGCAATCCGCAAATCCGCACACGATCATCGCCGGAGTCAGCCTCTCGTGCAGCAGCCTCCCATCCTGAATATCCTGTGCATCCTGTGCATCCATGTTCAAAATTAGGCCATGAAGATCTGGTGTTTCACTCTCGGATGATCCGCAGGGCGGGGCATGGCTAACAAGATCCTGGTCATCGTCTTTAT
>JAPPFQ010000051.1 GCA_028875135.1 Acidobacteriota bacterium | reverse complement strand
GCAGTAGAGGGCGTCGCGGACGGCGGCAATCAATTGACGGCGGTCGCCCCGGTAGCTGAAGGCGGGACCCGACAGTTGCCTGGAAGCGTCCACGCGCTCGCTCTTGAGGGCGCTGAGGTAGCGGGCAAAGACGGCTTCGGCAATGGAGTTGGCCGGAATCCCCATGTCCAGGGCGTTCCCGCTGGTCCACTTTCCCGTGCCCTTCTGTTGAGCCGCGTCCAGGATGCGATCCACCAGGAAAGCGTTGGGGGTGGCAGGATCGGGCTGGCGCAGGATTTCCGCCGTGATCTGGATCAGGTAGGAATCCAGGTCCCCCCGGTTCCACTCGGCAAAGATCGCCGCCAATTCATCCGACTTCAAGTCCAGCAGTTTCTTGAGGAGGAAGTAGGCTTCGGAGATAAGCTGCATGTCCACGTACTCGATGCCGTTGTGGATCATCTTGACATAGTGCCCGGCTCCGTTCTCCCCGATGTAGACGGCGCAGGGCACCCCTCCCCGGACGGGCTTTCCGGGCTCCGCCGTCTCCATGGGCCTGCCGCTGGCCTGGTCCACCTTGGCCGCGATACTGTTCCAGATCGGCTCCAGGTGCTTCCAGGCCGAGGCTTGGCCTCCGGGCATCAGTGAGGGTCCGAAGCGCGCCCCCAACTCCCCTCCGGACACTCCCGACCCGAAAAAGAGGCAGCGGCCCGAATATTCCCGCTCCCGGCGGATGGTGTCGGTCCAGAGGCTGTTGCCGCAATCCACCACCAGGTCGTCGCGCTCGATGCCCGCCTCCAGGAGCTCTGAGATCACCCGGTCCACCGCCGGACCCGCCTTGACCAGAATGATCACCTTACGCGGTTTCTCAAGGGCTGCCGCAAAATCCGCCAGGGTGGCGCAGGCCACCAGCCCGCCCGGAGTCCCGGGGTTGTCGGCCACGAACCGTTCCATGACCGATCGGGTACGGTTGTAGACCGCCACCCTGAATCCGTGGTCGGCCATGTTCAGGGCCAGATTCTGGCCCATCACGGCCAGACCGATCAGCCCCACGTCCGCGCTAGAGCTTTGAGCCATGCGATGTTTTCTGTTCGGGAAAAAGGACAGGAGTGCAGCGGCAGGACTCTTCCGTAGTTACATCGTCTCCGAACCGGCAGCCCGCCCCTGGTCCACGCTCA
Source organism: Acidobacteriota bacterium (assembly GCA_028875135.1). GTDB lineage: Bacteria > Acidobacteriota > Terriglobia > Versatilivoradales > Versatilivoraceae > Versatilivorator. The sequence goes on along the minus strand of JAPPFQ010000051.1, from coordinate 1,112 downwards.
ATTCGTCCTTGGAGATCTTGTGGACGCTCTTGGGGTTGAAGGTCTGGCGGGTTCCGACTCTGAGAGCCACCTCGATCCGACCGCCCGTCAATACGAAGAACTGCAGGAGATATCCGCCCCCTTCCATCATTTCCACCTGGTACTCGTCTTCGGGGGTTCCATCCAAGGAGGCGGCCAGTTGGGCCTGAAACCCGGGAGCCTCGGCCACCCTGCCAGGGAGAGCCATGATCAGGGTGCCCGGGTCTTCCCGGAGAAGTTCCCGGATCCGTTCCCGAATCTCAGCCATGCGAGAAATCAGGCTGCCGGCGAATTCGACCTCGTCGCCGGGCGCTTCATCCGGGGGGCGGATGCCCCAGGTGATGTGATGGATGAAAGGATTTCCGTACCCCTGGTCCATCATGCGGCTATAGCCCGTCTCGTCCAGGGGATGAACCACGGCGATGTGGTCGGGCCAGCCCTTTTCCCGGGCCGGACTGACCTCCGGCAGCGAGGCGGCCACGTTGATGTAGTCGCAACCGTCCACCGGGGAGGGATAGCAGCGGTTGTCCGATCCGACCACGTACCCCAGGCTTCTCAACGGCTCCGCCAGCAGCCGGGGCGGCTCCGAGAAGATCGCGTAGTGGTCGGGGTGATCCATCAACGGGATCCCCGCGCCCAGCAGCCGATCGCCGACTTCCCTGGCCTCCCGCAACCGCTCGGCGGCGTTGGGGATGGCCATGGTTTCTTCAAAACCCTCCGGCAAGGTTACGCCGGTTCCCATAGCTTGCCTCATCAATCTCTTCGTGTCCCTGCGTGGATTCCCTTTTCCCTGAGATATTCCCGGCGGCCCGGCGAAAAATACAGCCTAGGACCAGAGATCCAGCACCGGCTGGCCCTTGACCAGTTCACGGGGCTGTTCCAGGTGGTTGAGCACTTCCATTTCGGGATTGATCCCCAGGGTGAAGTAGACGGTTGCCAGCAGATCGTTGGGATGGACCGGCTTGTCCTTGGGCGCGGAACCGGTCTCGTCCGAGGCGCCGTACAACTGGCCTCCCGGAATTCCGGCCCCGGCGATGACGGCGGTGTAGCAGTAGGGCCAGTGGTCCCGGCCGTCGGGGGCGTTGGTGTTGCCC
>JAPPFQ010000191.1 GCA_028875135.1 Acidobacteriota bacterium | reverse complement strand
GGGTCAGCTCTTCCAGCCCGGCAATGCCGCGCAGCACCGTGCTCTTGCCGCAGCCCGAGGGCCCCACCAGCACCAGGAACTCCCGGTCGGCGATCTCCAGGCTCAGATCGTCCACCGCCGTCACCTCGCCGAACCGCTTGGTCAGATTGTGCAGCCTGATTTCAGCCATGGGCATATATTGAAGGACTGCACCGAGACTGACAAGATGCTTAACGTGTGGATCAAACAACTATCCACTGATCACTAGCCACTATTCACTTTTCACCTCACCGCGACGCCGTCCCATGCGACGGGGCCGCTGATACGGGGTGAAAAGGGGATGTTTCAGGTCCGGCCGTCCGGTTGACGCGACCGGAGGAGCAGGATATGTTACGGCGTCGGGCCGGCTCACCGGAAACCTCGGCCGGCCTTCGACCTGTTCCTCAACGACTCTCGCCCCGGGACCACCGTGCCGGTCCATTGAAGCTCATGAATCTTTCCCTCTTGCTGAGCCGAGCCGCCCGGGCCCACCCGAAAAAGCCGGCCCTGGTGCAGGGCGACAGGATCCTGGATTACGCGGAGTTCAACCGGCGGGCCGGCCGATTGGCCGGGGCCCTGAGGGACCTGGGGGTTCGGATGGGAGACCGCGTTGCCATCCTCCAGCACAACGCGCCCCCGTTTCTGGAAACCCTGTTCGCCCTTTTCCGCCTGGGGGCCGTGGCCGTCCCAATCAACGTCAGGCTCCATCCGCGCGAGGTTCGCTACATCCTGGAGCAGAGCCTGGCCGCGGCCGTGATCCATGGCGACTTTATCAATCCCCGCATTCCGCAAGCCCGCCGGGAAACCTCGGTTCGTCACTGGATCAGTACCGGCGAGCGCGCTTCCCCGGATTCCCTCGGCTACGAGGATCTGCTGGCTCAGGGGACCGAGCTCCTGGACGATGCCGAGCTGGAGGAGGACGCACTGGCCTGGCTCTTCTACACTTCCGGCACCACCGGCAACCCCAAGGGCGCCATGCTCTCCCACCGCAACCTGCTGGCCATGACCATGAGCTTCTTCGCCGACCACTATGTCCCGGACGAGACCGACATGGCGCTCCACGCGGCGCCACTCTCGCACGGCAGCGGCCTCTACGCGCTTCCCCTGGTGGCCCGGGGTGTCACCAACATTCTTCACGACTCGGTGGGGTTCAGCCCTGCCCTGGTGTTCGAGGAAATCACCCGCTGGAAGGTCACCCTGATCCCTTTTCTGGCGCCTACCCAGATCAAGCGCCTGGCCGAGGAACCGGTCGGCGCCGGTCACGACCTCGCCAGCCTGCGGGCCATTGCCTGGGGCGGAGCCCCCATGTACGTGGAAGACGCCCGACGGGCTGTCGCCCGCTTTGGTCCCATCCTGACCGAGCTCTACGGACTGGGAGAGTCCCCCATGACCATCACCGCCCTCAGCCGGCGGGCCATGGCGGCGGAACTGGAGAAGGCGCCGGCGCTGCTCACCGCGGGATTGCCGCGCACCGACGTGGAAGTCCGCGTCGTAGACGAGGCTGGCCAACCGCTGCCCGCGGGCAGCTCCGGCGAGGTCCTGGTGCGGGGCGGCGTGGTCATGAAGGGTTACTGGAACAATCCCCAGGCCACGGCCGAGACCTTGCGCGGGGGGTGGCTGCACACCGGGGACATCGGCTATCTGGATGAACGGGGATATCTCTTCCTGGTAGACCGCAAGAACGACATGATCCTTTCCGGAGGATCGAACATCTATCCGCGAGAGGTCGAGGAAGTGCTGATGGAGCACCCTCAAGTGGCCGAGGTGGCCGTGTTCGGCGTGCCCGATCCGGAATGGGGGGAATCGGTGAAAGCGGCCGTCAGACCGCGCAATCGGCAAGCCCCGCCCCCGGCACCGGAGCTGATCGCCTTCTGCCGGGAGCGCATCGCCAGCTTCAAGAAGCCGAGATGGGTGGTCTTCGTGGATGAAATTCCCAAGAACGCCTACGGGAAAACGCTGCGGCGGGAACTGCGGGAGCGCTTCGGGTCACCGGATTGACCGGGCCGCCGGCCTGGCGGTCGGATGATTCGAGGGGAAATGGCCGACCGTTAATAAAGACGAACCACGAATGAACACGAATAGACACGAATTCCGATGGACCCTCTTTGTTGAGTCGACGTCACGGGATGAAGCCTACCCGGGAGCGCGGGCGTCCCGCCCGCACAAGTCTTGGCACAGCCTCGGCCAACTCCGCCCGGGTCGACCGGCAACGGCGCCAGGACACTGCTTTGGCCGGGCCCATGCCGTTC
>JAPPFQ010000187.1 GCA_028875135.1 Acidobacteriota bacterium | reverse complement strand
GCCGTAGAGCCGGGGCCTGTGGCGTGTTTCGATCTCGGTGACACGGAAACCGCTGCGATGGGCCAGCAACGTAATGAAGCGGTGCAGTTCCCCGAACAATCGGATCTCCTTGACCACCTCCGACCGGTAGCCCTTCAAGCCGCAGTTGTGATCATGCAACCTCAGGCCGCTGAAGATTCCGACCAGCCAGTTGAACAGGAGACTTGGAACCCGTTTGTGCCAGGGATCGAAGCGTTCCCTTCTCCAGGCTGAAACCAGGTCGAAGCCCTCCTCGAGCTTGTGAACCAGTAGAGGAATCGAAGCGGGATCGTCCTGCAAATCGGCGTCGAGGGTGATCACCAAGTCGCCTCTGACGCTGGAAAAGGCGGCGCTGAGGGCTGCTGCCTTGCCGAAGTTTCGGCGAAAGCGGATGCCTCGCACCCGGGCATCCCTGTCGGCCAGGGCCACGATCCTGGACCAGGTGCCATCGGTGGACCCATCGTCCACGAAAATGATTTCAGCTTGCAGGGCCGATGCCTCCAGCACGGCGTCGATCTCCCGGTGGAGGGGTTCCAGGCTGTCCACTTCGTTGCGGGCTGGGATTACGATACTAAGCATGCGGCCCCCCTGCCCTTCTCAGGCCATAGAGCACGGCCGCCATCCCCAACTCGCCGCAAACCTGCAAGCCCCTGGCCGCAACCGCAATCAGCGCCGCCGGTCCTTCCCCCACCGAGGGGCCCAGGGTCTGCACCAATAGCCATTCGCGAACCCCCAATCCCGCCGGGGCCACCAGGACCACGAACCCGGCGGCAACCGCCAGCCCCGAAGCCGCTGCCGTCAAAACCACTTCACCGGGCCCCGGGTAGCCCACTCCGATGCCGGATCCCGCCAGGGGAAAGCTGGCGCCGGCCAGGACCCAGCCCAGAATCAGCAGTGGCGCTCCCTTCCGGAAGACCCTCCAGGAAGGCACTGGCATGAGTTTTTCCTCCCTGCCCGATCCCCAACCTGCCAATGTGGCAATCCAACCGGACACCGGGGGATGGGAAGCAGCCAGCAATGCCGCAGACAGACCAAGCGCCAGCCACAGCAGGGTCGTATCGCCACCCAGAAACAGCAACACCAGAAAAGAGAGCAGCGCCCCGGATCCCATCACGTTAAAAGTCTCGTAGACGCTGGAGGCGGTCACCGCCCTGAAGCTCAGGCGGTACTTTCCGATCAGACCGTATCGGATCAGAATCACCCAGGCCTTCCCGGGGACATACTTGCCCAATTGACTGACAAAATAGGCGAAATGGCAATCCAATCGGGACACTTTCCCGTCGAGGGCACACACCGCCCGCCGCCAGAATTCGGCAAACACGGCCATTCCCACCAGGTAGCAGAGCAGGCTGAGTCCTAGAATCGGCACCGAAAACCGGACCTGGGAGGACTCCATCCGGGACAGCGATCCCAACACCTCGTTTCCCGCGGCGATGAGGACCGCGACACCCAATACCACCTTGGCCAGGGAAAGAAGGAATCGCTTGAGCTTGGAGTCCATGAGGTCGGCCGAAGGGGAATGAGGACCGAGCCGGGGGACGGCGACGACTCGATGCCGACGGAGCGTCCCGTACGAGCCTATGCAAACCCTTCGGGGTGGAGTCGACCGTTCCCTGAGGGGACGGCGGCCGGGTGAAATCTATAGGATTCAAGCCACTCCGGCAAGCCACCGTCTGAGTGAGCATTGTGGCACACCCGCCGCCACTCGCCAAAAGATCTCCTCGTTGCATCTGCACGACGATTTTGCGAGGGGAGGGGAAGGAGGGATGATTTACATGGATGAACAGGATATACAGGATCTGGTCTTGGGAGCCTGGCGGGCGGGATATCCTTCCATCCCCAATTTTCCATGGCGCAAGCGGTCCCTTTGTCCCTATAGTGGGTCTTGCCCCCATTTCGCCAGTCCAGCACGGAGGTCGCCCCATGCCCGGTCGAACCCTGACCATTTCCCTTACCCTGCTCCTGATGGCCGTTGTCGCCGTCGAGGTCGAAACCGCCGGTCCCCTCCCGGGCAGCCCGACCGGGGACGGTATCCACATGATCCTTCCCGACGGAGAAGCCAAACGATACTGGTCTCGCTGGCGGGGCCCCACCGGACAGGGCCTGGCCGTGGGAAAGGGCTACCCCGATACCTGGTCGGCCAACCAAAACGTCCTGTGGAAGGTCGAGGTTCCCGGTCGAGGCAATTCCTCGCCGATCGTGTGGGCCGATCGGATCTTTCTGACCACCGCCCGGGACGGCGGGAAGCGTCCCTCGGTCC
>JAPPFQ010000315.1 GCA_028875135.1 Acidobacteriota bacterium | reverse complement strand
CCTGGAGCGCCTTGTCCAACGCTCCCCGCATGCGCCTGGACAGCACGCCCATGTCGATACCGGCGTCCAGCGACCTGCGGTCCACCCCCAGGATCGACGCGGCCTTCTTCCGGCCATGGTCCCGCACCAACTCTCGCAGCAGCGCCATGAGCCGCATGTCCGCCAGTTCCCTTCCCTGAATGACTGATTCTCTCTGTTCCATCTCGCTGCTCCTTTCTCCGTAATCCGTCCATAAGTCCAATTCTCTGAACCGAGATGCGACGCCCCCGTGCCAGCCGTCCCACGTCACATCCTGTAGGGGCCTTCCCCCCATAGAAGCCTGTCCGGCTACCGCCCCCGGCCAAACCGCCCTCCGGTCCGGTCCGGCTCAGGTCCCCGCACCAACCCCTTGTCGAGTCCGTCATCACTTCCCTCGCCCCTGTGCGCCTCAGCTCCGGCCTGTGCCAGTGACTGCGCTCTCTCCACCGCCTCCACCCGCAGGACCAGCGTTTCGATCTGCCCGTCGAGCTCTTCCATCGACTCCAGCAGGCGCTTGATCTGCGATTCGATCCGGTCGAGGGGCATCACGTCCTGCCTGGCGGGGTCGTCCAGGTTGGCCAGGAGCGTCTGGACTGCGTGGTTCATCCTGCCCGTCAACCTCTCCCTGCGCATTGCCAGGGCCACGGTCTTACGGTTCACTCCCAGAATCTCCGCCGCACCCCGCTGCCCCTTCTTCCTCACCAGCCACTCCACCGCCCACTTGAAGTCGGGCTCCCCTGACCCCGCTTCGAGTCCTCGACCACCCTTGCTCTCCACCATGCTTCTCGCCATCTCATCTCTCCTGTAGGGGGTGGCCCCCTCTTGCAGCCAGGGTGTCGATTTCACCGGACTGGGCTCTTTCACCGGAATGTCCTCCGAAACCTGCCGAAGCACCCCGAAATCAGCCCCTTGTCATAGCTGTTTGGCCCAGGATGACCGCTTCTACTCAAAGTCTCGTTTTCCTGTACACCCCCCGCACTGTGATTCGCCTCCTCGCCGATGGGCCAAACCGGGCCGTCACCGGCGCCCCTAATGGCATCACAGACAGGCGGTCAATAAGACCCCCCAGAAGGGGGCACCTCGTATGCCGCCCCCACGCGTGAGGTCTTCCGCAGCCTCCTGATCGTTCACACTGTCCAGCGGGAACAGCGATGGGGGGAACCGGCGTCTCGACCACGCCGAACCGTGGGCGGGCAGGACGACCGGGCGGAAGAGCCCCAAAGTCGACCAGACCATCGGTCCGCAATCGCCGGTCCTTCGGCACACGACATCCCGGTACCGGCGATGTAACCGCCACTGGATGACATGGACGATAAGAAGACCCGTAAAAGACGAGAAATGTCCGACGGAGACGCCGCCGAGTTCGGCGAGGTCAGGGTCATTTCCAGGCCCGCACCCGACGCCGAGGACCGGCTGCGCCGCCTCTTCACCCTGCTGCTCAAGCCCTCGGCCAGCGACGGGCAGGGGGAGTCGGCGGAGGGCACACCCCTAGAAAGCCGGCACGACGACGACCACCAGGAGGCGCAATCCTGATGCCGTCCGAGTCGGCCCCAAACAGCAACCAGCTATCGTTGAGGCGTTCGGCTCTGAGCCAGGACGCCCAGTACCAAGTCGTCTTCGGAGACGTGTCGAAGATCATCGACGCGGCCAGGGAGTCGGCCGCCCGCTCGGTCAACGCCGCCATGACCGCCGCCTACTGGCTGACAGGACGTCGTATCGTCGAGTTCGAGCAGTCCGGCGAGGAGCGGGCCGAGTACGGCACGGCGCTCATCGAGAGGTTGGCAGAGGATCTCACCGGGCAGTTCGGGCGGGGCTTCTCCCTTCAGAACATCTACAACATGCGGCTGTTCTACCTCTCCCACCCATCCGACAAGATTCTCCAGACACTGTCTGGAAATTCGGGATCGCCCGCCCTACGTGAGATTCTCCAGACACCGTCTGGCAAATTCCCTCCAACCCCTCGACGGCAGATTCTCCAGACAGCGTCTGGAGAATTCGAGGTGAGCTTCGACGACCTGTTGACCGCCTTCCCATTGCCATGGTCCGCCTACGTGCGGCTGCTGTCGGTCAAGGACGAGCACGCCCGCGAGTTCTACGAAACCGAATCATTGCGGGGCGGATGGTCGGTCCGGCAGCTCGACCGGCAGATAGGCTCCCAGTTCTACGAGCGCACCGCCCTATCGAAGAACAAGGCCGCCATGCTGACAAGCGGACAGGAGCAACGTCCACAAGACCTCGCAGTGCCCCAGGAGCAGATCAAGGA
>JAPPFQ010000696.1:930-2292 GCA_028875135.1 Acidobacteriota bacterium | reverse complement strand
GCAATGGTGTGCCCGACGCTGTTGTCCAGGTTCGCTACCACGAGCCGGAGAAACCCGTGCGGAGGCTCTTATTTGGTACAGATGAACGCACAGACGGCGATGGTCGCTTTCTGATCCGCAGTGTCGGCATCCAGGTTCCCTTCGTGGTTGACGTGCTCGCTCCGAATTATCCGCCGGCGTCCTCTAAGCGGCTGAAGTTGCCAGCAGGTACGACCAAACTGGAGGATATTGTGTTGGGTGCACCGGGAGCGAGCGTTGTGGTGCAAGTGTTAGACAAGGCTGATGTGGCTGTTTCCGGCGTGACGGTAATGTTGCTGGCCGATCCAGCCGGCCTGGGCACCGATACACGGGGTTCGTGGTTACACCATCGGGCCTTTCGCCAACGCGGGTTGACATCGAGCTTAGGAAACGTCCGGTTCACTGGGGTGCCCCCCGGCCGGATCATCACGCGCATCAAGACCGCTGACGGGACTGCTCAGCAGCGGTCGGTCGTTGCCTCGGGTCAGGATCTTCGGATAACTCTGAGGATGCTATGGTGAATACAAACACAAGTTTGTGGAAGCTGTTCAGACGGGGCACGGCTACGGCACTTGTGCTCCTGCTGATTGTGTTTGGATTAACGCCTGTGGCAGAAGCGGGAGAATGGATCAGGCGGGACTGGTCCAAGGTGCAGAGAATTGTGTCTGGAGCTCGAACCAGGGTGTTGCTCTACAAGGATCGGGCTCCCGGAGGAATTCGAAATATTGAAGGCCAGTTCCAGTCGGCCTCAGTAGAGGCCATTATGCTCCTTGCGCCGGCCGGACAAACGCTCACTCTCCGGAAGCGAGCGGTTGAAAGGGTCTTGGTATATCGACCTGTAGAAAAACGCTATCAGGGATGGATCACTGCAGGGGCAAGCACCGCGATTGTTGCGGGGTCAGCAGCCAAGTCCAAGGGTGCCTCCGAACCCTTGCCTGCAGGGATAGGAGCCCTTCTCGGCGGTGCGGCCATCGGCGTACCCACAGTCATAGCATTTCTCGTAGCCCCCAAATGGAGCGGCATCTACAACGTGCCGCGCAAACTCCGAAATGATGCTGCTCCCTCGCCCCCCCCCACCAACAGCTACCAAGCAAAGCTCAACTACCTCAGGAAGCGGCTTGCTCTTGCTCGAAGATAAGGCATTCGGACCGGTGTTGCGCCGGTGGCAACGCCGACGGCCTCTGCTTCGGGACAGGCTTCTGCTTGATTTGGCGAGCCGGCCGGTTCACGAGCCCAGATCAGGTATTGATTGATCTCCCCTGCTGTTTTCGCCTCCCCGACGTCCGATAAGATCCCAGTATTTAAACTAATGGGCACTGGTGACGAGCATGAGCGATGTGACGC
>JAPPFQ010000696.1:0-920 GCA_028875135.1 Acidobacteriota bacterium | reverse complement strand
GCCGAGCTCAGCCACGGCCAGCGCCAGTGGCGACGCTGTTCCATCATTGCTTTCGCCATTCACGCCCCTTCCGGCCTACGTGCAGAGTTGCTTTTAGAACAACTCCGACATTGTTCGCTCAACTCCCCCTGAACCCTACCGGCAGCGCCTTCGGACTGCGTAGCGAAACCCCCTCCTGCCACTTCGTCGCCGGATTCTCCAGTTGCAGTTCCGGCAGCCGCAGCAGCGCCTGGAAGGCGATTTGCCCCTCCATGCGGGCCAGGGGCGCCCCCAGGCAGTGGTGGACGCCGTAGCCGAAGGCCACGTGGCGGTTGTTGCGGCGGAGGATGTCGAAGCGGTCGGGTTGGGGGAACTGTTGGGGGTCGCGGTTGGCGGCGCCCTGCATGGCCCAGATGCGCTGTCCCCGGCGCAGCCTCTTGCCTCGCAGCTCGAAGTCGGCGGTCACCACCCGGGAAATGCGCTGGATGGGGCCGTCGTAGCGCAGGCATTCCTCGACGGCGGGGCCGATCAGGGCCGGGTTCTCTTGCAGTTTGCTCATCTGGTCGGGGTGCCGCAGCAGAGCCAGCAGGCCGTTGCCGATCAGGCCGGTGGTGGTCTCGTGGCCGGCCTCCAGCAGGAAGGAGCAGATGCCGAACAGCTCGGCCTGGCTGAGCCGGTCGCCTTCGGCCTCGACAGCGATCAGGTCGCTGATGAGATCGGCGCGCGGGTGTCGCCGGCGCTGCTCGAACAGCCCGGCCAGGTAGTCGGTGAGTTCCAGGACGCTCTGGTTGGTGCGGCGGGCGATGGCGGGGTAGTCGGCGTCCACCCCTTCCATGAAGACGGTGAGGTCGTCGGCCCAGCGCTTGAACCGGTCCCGGTCATCCGCGGGCACGCCCAGCAGCTCGGCAATCACGATGGCCGGCAGAGGGTAGGCGAATTCG
>JAPPFQ010000423.1 GCA_028875135.1 Acidobacteriota bacterium | reverse complement strand
CGACTCCCTCGATCTAAGGCAGGCGCGCCTCCCCTCGACTCTACACAACGTCCCCAACTGTTCCCCAACTGTTCCCATTAGAATCAGTAACTTATGATATATACTTGGCGCCGTAGACCATACAGACACGGCAGATAGAGTTCGCGGCGTAATGCCGGAGTTGTGCTTTCTTTAGGAAAAGAGTCGGTACGAATAAGGAGGAACTTACAATGAGGACTGGGCTAGGCACTCTCTCGATTGGCGAAAAATTGCAACTGGTGGAGGATATATGGGACAGCATTGCCGCCGATCAAACCGCTCTGCCGCTGACCGACGAACAAAGAGTTGAGCTCGACCGACGCTTGGATGCATACGAATCTGACAACATTAAGGGTCGCGAATCCAGTGAGGTTCTGGCGGCCATTAAAGGACGGCTGTGAGTCTCAGGGTATATATTCGGCCGGAAGCCGAAACAGATATCGAAGAGGCCGCAGTCTGGTATGAGAAGCAAAGACCTGGTCTGGGGGATGAATTTCTTGATGAGCTTCGGAGCATTTGCAAAACAATCTCAGAAACACCTGCCATTTATCCGGTGGTCCATAGAAGTACCCGCCGTGCCTTGATTCGTCGGTTTCCTTTTGGAGTCTACTTTCGGATTGAGGATGAACAGATCATAGTCTTTGCCGTTATCCATGGCAGCCGTCATCCAAGGAGGTGGCGACAAAGAAGATGACAAGAGACAGTTCGCAGTCTTTGCAATGCAACTCAAAAACTGCCAGAAAGACGCTCTCGACTGAAGTGTGAAAAAGCCGCGAGTGAAAAAGCCGCGAAAGTGCTTGAAGGGAGTGCCGTTGATGTTCCCGAGGAACTCAAGAACTACTCCCTTTCCGCTTGGAAAAGCCTGAAAGAGCAAGGTGTTCTTCCCACCGTTCAGAAAGAAGACGGTTCCCCCCAAGTCCCCGCCTACATTTCCCGAGCAGCGGCGTCCGGCGAGCCTGCGCCGCACGTCTGCATCTTGTCAGTACTGAGAAGGCTCGAACTCCTGCAACATGACGGTCGCAGCATCGCGGAGCCTACGGACCAGAACAATTTCGCCGTCTTTGACATGGAATACTCCGTTTCGCAAGTGGCTGGCTCGCCACACCGGAAATCGTTTGCATTTTACCCCGACCAGGTCCTCACTCCAAAATCCGTGGCGGAGCACAGATTCGGTCCATGAAGAACTGCAGGAAGCGGTCGGCGTCGATCTGCACCGGGACCTGCGCATTGGGTTCTACCGGCTCGAGCCCGGTGAGAACGTAGTGGTCTCCGGCGTCCTCTACGGATTCCCTGAGCAGAAAGCGATTGGCTACCGTTTCGCCGTAGGTCAAACGACCTTGGGTCTCCACCGCGATGTGCATGGGGCGGCTCTCGTTGGCCAGGGATGAATCCACGGCCAGGCCCACTGCCAATGGATCGTGCAGTGCGCCTCCCTCGAAGCCGACGCTCTCGGAGAAGTCGAGGTAGAAATGGGCCAATTGGGCCACATAGCGGGCGATGGGTAATTGACTTTCGGCGAGAGTAGCCGTGTGGGAGCGTTGCAACAGGGTTTGATGCGTAGCGCCCAGACCCACCATGGTGATGGGAATGCCCGATTCGAAGACGATCTTGGCGGCCTCCGGGTCGTTGTAGATGTTGGCCTCAGCGGCGGGGGTGGCGTTTCCTCCTTCGATGGAGCCTCCCATCAGGATGATCTCGGGGATCTGCTCTGCGAGGTCTGGACGCTTGAGCAGGACCCGAGCGATATTGGTCAATGGGCCCATGGGCAGCAGGGTGATCTGTCCCGGGTTGGCGCGGACGAGATCGATGATCAGGTCCACGGCGTGACGTGATTCGGCGGTCTTGGTCGGGGTAGGCAGTTCCGTTTCTCCAAGACCATTCTTGCCGTGCACGAGGGGGGCCGTGATCAGCTTCTTCCGGAGTGGGTATTTTTCTCCCCGGGCCACCGGAATGTCGGTCCGGCCGGCCAGTTCGACCAGTTTGAGCGCATTGTCCACACCCTGATCCACCAGCACATTTCCGGAGACCACGGTAATGGCTTCGATTTGCAATTCGGGGGACTGGGTCGCCAGCAGGATGGCCATGGCGTCGTCAATTCCCGGGTCGGAATCGAGAATGATCCTGCGGGGGCGGGAGGTCGTTGGGTTGGTGCCTGTTTGGGTCGGTAGATTTGAAACGATGGTAGGCTCCTATGGAATGGCAGTTTCAAACGAGTGCCGCACCTGGCCTGACGGGCAGATCATATGAGGAAGAAACTGCCGATGGTGTTGAAGAC
>JAPPFQ010000513.1 GCA_028875135.1 Acidobacteriota bacterium | reverse complement strand
CCGGGGCATGCTCGCAAGGGTCGAAGCCGGCGGCTCCATCTCGGTGGGGGACCCGATCCGGATTCTGTGATGGAGACAGGAGGCTGGCATCGGCCTGCGCATTGCGGCAGTCCCACGCTTCGCGGCAACAGCGCGGCGCCGCCGGGCCAGGAATTGGTAGCTCTATAGACGAGCCCTCCTGATTTCATTACAATCGGCCGCAATTGAACGCGGAGAGATGGCCGAGTGGCTGAAGGCGCACGCTTGGAAAGCGTGTTTAGGGGAAACTCTAACGCGGGTTCGAATCCCGCTCTCTCCGCCAGAAATCATATGCGTATCCTTATGCCGGGTGGTCACACTCCCCGGGTCGCGAGTCCGGGTTCAAGGGGAATTTCTATCCCGCCACTGTCCCCTCAGCCCGAACCTTATCAGGCCTGACCTGATGGCGCTCTGCGTGCGCTGCTGCCGGGTGGCGATCTCGCGAAGGGGAATCCCTTTCCGGTAGGCCGCACCAACCTCCGCCTTCTCCTTCGCAGTCCAAGCCTTATTGGCTCTGTCCGGGCGGGCTATTCTGACCTTGGTGTGCTGGATCTTGTTCAACTCACGGATATATTCCGCATGGAGGCGGAAAATCTGCTCCTGCGATTTGGCGATCCTGTCGATGCGGCGGGAGAGTTCATTGAACTCGTGGGAGTGAACCATCATGATCATCGGGTGTTCTCCTCCTTGTGGATATGGTCGCGAATGAATTGCAGCAGCACTACCGCATCGGTGAGTTTGCGGTAGATGGACCACGCCAGAAAAAAGATCATTACGGGGAAGATTACGGCAACGGCGGTTTCAGCCAGTCTGGCCATGGAGACGAGAGTATCAAAGTCCAAGGTGACCTCCGGTATAGTGAAACGTCGTGACTAGCCTCCCGTGCTTGATTCTCTATCAAGCCACCAGCCGGCTGGGAAGTCCCGGGTCGGGTCCTTCAGGCGGTCAGGGTAAGGTGGTGGAGGAAGACCCATGCCGCGGTGCAACACCTGCCACCTCAACATTCAACGATTCGATTCCACGCTCGGGCTTTTGCCTCCGGTGAACGTCGGAAGTCACGTTTCGCCTCAACCCTCCGATCGGGTTCAACAGTCTGCTAGTGAATTCAAAGGGGTTTCGATATTACTACACCTGTAGTGAGTTTATCGTGAGTTATTCGACAGAAATAGTGTGTATATAGTGTATTTCTCTGTAAACTTCGGTGTTACCGGTCGTTCCCGATAGCGTAGATTGTCCTTCTTGTCCTGGCGGCACCCTGCTATCGGCAGCGTTCGGGACCGATGCGGCAGCGGGTCAGGATTCTCGCCTGACTGGCGCGCTTCTGGTCGAATCTGGGAGACGGGGACGCGAAAAAGTAGAAAAACACTTAATTTACGCCTTTTCAGATAGGAGACTCACTATTTATTCACCTTGAATGTTTATTATCTTCTTTCTGTGGTCGCCGTGTACGTGACCACTTGTGGACCTCAAATTGGCCAAGCGGGAGTTGGGAAAGTTGCCCGATAGTTTTCACGTTCTTCCGACCCCGAAACTAAAGCGAGCCGCGGAAGGCTGCCCGCTGCTTGAAAGCAACACCGAAGCCTGGATTGTCTGCTGCTCCCGCCGTTTTTTCCCTCTCGCCAAGCGGATCGCGGGTGACGACAGTCTGGCCGAGGATGTGCTCCAGACCAGTTGGATCAAGATCCTCCAATCCATCAACCATGCCTGCTTTGACGGCCCCAAGGCATGTCCCTGGGTACATCGGATCGTCACCAATACCGCCAAAGACATGGCTGGCAAGTACGGTCGCCGCCGCGAGATTCCGCTTCTGGAAAGAGAAAGTCCAAACCGGAATCCTGAAGTGCTAGCCCAGGAAAGAGAATTGCTTGTTCTGCTCAGGGAAATGATTGATCTCCTGCCGGGAACCTACCGCCAGGTCATCAAGCTGCGCCTGTACCAGGGATTCTCCAACAAGCAGATCGCCCGACGCCTTCACGTCTCTCGCGGAAACGTGGCCGTCCGCATGAATCGGGCCATCGCTCTGCTCAAGCGCCGCATTGATGCACGCGCTCGATCGCTACCGCCACACGCTTCCAGGCGGTCCTGAACGCCCCCTCCACAAAAATTGTAATCAATCCCGATTAGGACTGTTTATAGGGGTAAGGGAAAATTCCCTTCCATTCCAAGCACCAAACGGGGAGGACGCGATGAATACCTGCGAAAGAAAATGGACGACGCCGATGTTTCACTTTCTGTTCGCTGCGTTCGGTTTGACGGGCTGGATCTTCGGGGTGTCCCA
>JAPPFQ010000220.1 GCA_028875135.1 Acidobacteriota bacterium | reverse complement strand
TAAAATGGGGGTAAAATGCCCTGAATCGACCGTTTCGTTGTTAAAGATGGGTTAGCTCAGCCCAAAAATGTTTCCCGGTCGCTTGGGATTGGATGCGGTCGACCACCTGGCCATTGTGGATCAGCTCCAGGTGGCCGAAGTCGACCCGCCCAGACACCCGACCCTCGATTCCGACCTTCCCGGGGGATTTCAGTGAGACGGTATCTCCGATCGATCGGTCCTCCACCCGGAAGTGAAACAGGGGTCCGTTGGTGATGAAGGATCGTCCCTGCTTGAGGGCATCCAGCCAGGAGGCGATTCCCAGAGATTCCGCAACCCGGGTGTAGGCTCTGGCAAGGTCGAACAGGAACCAATCGGTGCCGGTCGAGAACGGAACCCTGAGCCCGGCATTGAGATAGTGATAGAAGGTATTCTCGAATTGGGGATAGTCCTCCAGGGACAGCCCGTCGAAGATATTCTGGGCATCCACCTTGCCCAGGACGAAGTTAACCACCCGTTCCAGTCCGAGGTCGTTGTGGCACCAAATGGCCGTTCCTCCCTGGCGGTGCGCTTCATCAATCCCCTCCTGCAGGGGAATCCCGTCAGTGCCGGATCCCGTGATGCCCGGACCGATGCTGACCGGCTGGATGAGCTTCCTGATGTTCAGCAGCATGACGTGGCCGTAGCCTCCACTCCAGGGAGTCAGGTTGTGGCGATGCTCCTCGCCCTGGTTGACCAACACCCCGGTGGAATGGAATCGGGTCAGGTCGCCTATCGGATAGCGGTTGGTGATGTAGTCGGCGTCTTCGGACGGGCGGATCAGATAGGAGGTGAACAGGACGTCCAACCGGTCCGCGGCGGGGATTGTGCTGAGATAGCGATCGGCCTCTTTCGGCTTCAGCCTGAAGAGATGCAGGTGAGTGTTGCCGCCGAACCACTTCTTTTCCTTCATGTGGCTGAAAGAGTTCAGGGAAAGGGTCAAGGAGGCTCGATTTCTCCGGCTGAGATCGACCTCCAGGGTGGCCATTTCCGTTTCAAGTCCCGCAAAGGCCTCCAGCCGCAAGGGTTTTTTGGGCAGCCTCACTTCACTGGTCCCGGACAAGACGTACCAGTCGTGGATGGGACGGCGCGGCGGCCGTTTGCCTTGTTGCTGCAGGGCCACCGATCCGACGCCTTGCCCGCGCTCCAGCAGGCCATGAATCGGAACCGCTCCCTCCTGTCCCTGGACAAAACCGCGAATCACGCCCGGGACGGGCTTGCCGGTCTTGCCGTCGACCAGCGAGAGACGGACACGGCAGAGATCTTCCTGAAGCAGGCCGCAGCGGGCCGCGGCCAAAACGGCCAATCCCCAGATCAGGACGAGACAAAGACGGCGGTTCATCGTTAAAGTCACTCCCACGTGAGCCGGCGCGCCATTATGGGTTCCGGGAAGGCGGCGCGGTCACTCTTATTCGCGGCGCCTCATTTCAGGTTCCAGGTCCACTCCCAAACCATCAGCAACGCGGTTAATGTAGTTGAAGTAGGAAATCACTTCGACGGCATCCAGGATGTCCCGATCGCTGAGCCCTTCGCTTCTCAGTTGATGACAGTCTTCGGCGGTCATACGGGAGGGATGGCGCGTGAGTTTTTCAGCAAATTCGCACAGGGCTCGCTGGCGTGCGTCCAATGGGGCCTCCCGGTAATCCCGCTTCACCGTCTCGGCCAACGACCGGTTTCCCGTCGCGACACGGAGATCCTCCCCGTGGCCTTCCACTCAGTAGAAGCAGTCGTTGATTCGAGAGACCACCGTGGCCAGCATTTCCCGATCGCCTCTGGAGAGACCCGGGGTTCCGCGCATGCTGGCCACATAGAGGGCCATGCTGGCATGAAGCGCGGCAGCATTGAGGCTCTGGATCTTCAGGATGTTGAAGACCTTGCCCGCCCGCTCCATGGCCGAGGCATATTCAGCCTTGAGAGCGCCTTCGGCTGCTTCCGGCTCTATCACTTGGATGTAGGCCATGCTGTCTCCCTGATTTGAGGCTCTCGGTCGGACCTGGACCGTTCCGGACAATCGGTCTATTGAAGAAACCGGCTTGCGCACTACCCGAACAGCAGGTTCACAATGAGGACCGCCGCCAGGATGCCGGTGACATCGGCGGTCAGGCAGGCCGGCAGGGCGTGGCGGGTCCTCTTGATGCCGACCGAGCCAAAATATACTGCCAGGATGTAGAAAGTGGTATCGGTGCTTCCGTTAAAGGTGCAGACCATGTAGCCGGTGAAGGAGTCCGGTCCGTGGGCGTTCATGACCTCGGTCATCACTCCCAGAGCTCCACTTCCGGAG
>JAPPFQ010000193.1 GCA_028875135.1 Acidobacteriota bacterium | reverse complement strand
GCAAGTGACTGCGCAGTTGCAGCACAGATTGATTAAGGTTGGATCGGCTGAGGCGAATTGCTCTTAACCGATCCTGCATGGCTTGCATCGCCCCCATTGTCCTCCTCGCGGCGGCCTCCCGTCCGGCGCCTCGGCCTTGAGCCCAGCTCGCCGGGAACATCAGCAAAACGGCAGTCAGGCACCACGTTGCCCGTTCAAGCATTTGCATGGCCCTCCTCCTTACTGATCGATTGTCTGGATCGTGTCCCAAGTGAATGCTGGTTGTGATGCCTCGGATGCCCAAAGGGTTGACGCTCGTGCCACTGGGAGTTACTCCCGGGACGCCGCGTTGGCCCCCCTCCGGCTCGGCTGCGGGCTGCGGCCTGGTCGAAGGGACGCCGCGTTTGCCTCGCCGACTCCCCCTCAAGGGGGGAGTGATACTTGAGGCCTGCAACAACGCTCTGGTATCACTCCCCCCTTGAGGGGAACTCCGCATCAGCCTTCGCCGAATGGCGAGGGCTGATGCGGAGGGGGGCATACGCGGCGCCGCAAACTTGCGGCTTCCTGAGTGACGGCGTTTGTTTCAGGTAAGCCCCGCCCCTGCCCTGCCGGGCAGATCAATGGAGGAAGTAACTGCCGATGGTCTTGAAGACGAACCACGAACAGACACAAAGACCGATGGACCTCCTTTGCTTCGACGACGTCATGGGATGGAGCCCACCCGGGAGCGCGGTCACGCCTCGTGGCCCTTCGTGGTCCTTCGTGTCCCTTTGTGGATCACTCTTTATTTTGTTTTAGGCGAGCATCAGAACTGGGCGGAGATTTCGTCCAGGCGGGATTGGTTCACCAGGATTTTTCCCTCTTCCTGCATTCGGGTCCTGGTTCCCTCCAGGAAGGCATCGAAAACAGTCTGCCGCTTGCGGGTCAACAACCGGTCGCGTATCTCCTCTTTTTCCGCGGCGAACTCTTCCGGATCGATATCCTTCCTCTCGGTGAGAAAAGCCACTACCAGCCGCCTGCCCACCTGGATGGGCTCGCTGACCTCTCCTACCTTGGCCGAAAAGGCAAACTCATCCAGCGGGGTGCTTGAGCCCAGATCGGGAATGGAACCATTGCGACTGAAGGGATCGCTGAGCTTGACCTCGAGGCGGGCTCGCCGGGCCGCGGATGAAAACTTTCGACCGGCTTTGACTTTCTCGACCAGGTCCTCTGCCTTGGATTGAGCCAAGACATCGCTCTTCCTGGCTGTCAGATCCTGTTCCACTCTGCGACGAACCTCTTCCAATTCAGGAACTTGTGAGGGCTTCACCTGGACCAGGCGGGCCAGAACGAATCCGTTGGGGACCCGCTGGGGTGCGCTGACGGCCCCCTCCGTCATGGAAAACACCCTGGTCGACAGATCCGGTGCGTTTCCGATCCCTGGAATCGCGGCTCCCGGAGAGAAAAAGGGCGAGGTTCCAGTCACCAGATCCAACTCCTTGGCAATGTCTTCAAAGGAGCGTTCATTCCTGGTTTGCCGGAAGGCCTTGTCGGCCAGGTCTCTTGCCGCCGCCTCGACCCTTTCGCTGGTAAGCGAAGACTCGATGAGCCCTTTCACCTCATCGAAAGCCTGGGTGCGAGCGGCCTGTTTTTCAAGCACCTTGATGATGTGCAGTCCAAACTGGGTGGTCACCAGGTCGCTGATCTCACCCTTGGCCAGGCCGAATGCCGCCCGTTCGAATTCAGGCACCATCCTGCCGCGGCCGAAGAACCCCAGGTCTCCGCCGTTTGCAGCCGAACCGTCCTCGGAGTGACGTTGCGCCAATTGGGCAAAATCCTTGCCCGCTTTGGCCTCTTCAAGAACTTTCCCCGCTTTCTGCCGAATCTTCTTAACGGACTCGGGAGACTCGCCGGCGGTCTTGAAAAGAATGTGAGAAGCCTGAACCTGCTCCTGAACCTGAAATTCGGACCGGTTGTTGCGGTAATAGTCCTGCATCTCCTCGACGGTGGGCTCGAAGGCGGCCCTGAGCCGCCCGGTGTCCGCCAGCAGATACTCGATCTGACGCTGCTCGGGAATCCGATAGGTCGGCTTGTTCTCCTCGTAGTGGGCCTTGATTTCATCCAGGGCAATGAACACCTGTTCCTTGAACGAAGTCGGGTCAACAACCGCGTAACGGATTCTGGCCTGCTCGTTCCGAAGCCGATAGTCTTCCTCAGCCTCCCAGTCGGAGACATTCACATATTCGGTGACCAGACCGCGCAATTTTTCCTGCATGATCTCGTACCGAATCGATTCCTCGAACTGCTCCACGGTGAGTCCGTTTTGGCGCAGGATCGCCTTGTAT
>JAPPFQ010000638.1 GCA_028875135.1 Acidobacteriota bacterium | reverse complement strand
CCTGCAAATCGACTTCATGGACGCGGCCTTTGGAATGAAGACCAGGATCAAGGTGCCGCGCATGGAAGCGTGCGGGACCTGTCAGGGGTCGGGTATCCCGCCCGGGGCTGCTCCCACAACCTGCCCCACCTGCCACGGGCAGGGCCAGATGCGTTACCAGCAGGGTTTTTTCAGCATCAGCCGCACCTGCCACCATTGCCAGGGCTCGGGACGACTGGTCAAGGACCATTGCGCCGACTGCCGGGGAGAGGGTCGTATTCGCCGGGAACGCTTCCTCCAGGTGACGATTCCGGCCGGAGTCGACACCGGTTCCAGGGTGAGGTACTCCGGCGAGGGCGAGGGAGGACTCCAGGGCGGACCGCCGGGAGACCTCTACGTGGTCTTGAGAGTGGGAGACCATGAGATCTTCGAGCGCCAGGAGAACGACATTCACTGCAGGATCCCCATCAGCTTCACCCAGGCGGCATTGGGTGCGACCATCCAGGTCCCTACCCTGGAAGGAGAGGAATCCCTGTCGATACCGCCAGGCACTCAAAGCGGCAAGGTCTTTCGATTGAGAGGCAAAGGCATCTCCGGTGTCAACGGTCGCGTCCGTGGAGACGAATTCGTCTCCGTCAACGTCGTGACTCCGCGGAAGCTCAATCGAAACCAACGCCGCCTGTTGGAGCAACTGGCGGAACTGACGCCGGTGGAGAACAAGCCCCTGGAGCGGGGATTGTTCGACAGGGTCAAGGACATCCTGGGTTGACCCCCAGGACCCGCCTCTCTCATGCCGCACTTTCCTGCCGGACAGGCCTTGGACCGCAGGCCTCCCATCGGGTTTCGGTCCGTCAGGACTTGCCGCCCGTATCATCCCTCCATTCAAATTGCGATGCGAAAGTGGAACTATCTCCAGTGCTCCCTTCATCCCCGGCATCTCGAATCGGCCTCGGCCATCATTGCCGAAATGGGAACTCGAGGCATCCACGAACAGCCGCTGAAGTCGGGAGAGGTATTGCTGAAAGCTTACTTCGATCCGTCCAGGGAAATCGGTCGTGTGCACAGTGATTTCCGGTCCCGGTGCCGAGAGTCAGCCGTCCCGGTTGCCGCCTGCGCGACCGGAATCGAGGAAGAAAGGGATTGGCTCGAGGAATGGCGCCGGAACTTGAAGCCTTTCCCAGTCGGCGCCCGCTTCTGGATCATTCCCGGACGGCAGGTTTCCGGGACAGCCGTCCGGGACCGCATTCCCATGTGGTTGGAACCCCGGAGGGCCTTTGGCACCGGCACACACGAATCGACCCAGCTCTGCCTGCAGGTGCTGGAAAGACTGTCCTTGACCGGCGCTAGCGTGCTGGACATCGGCGCCGGATCCGGGATTCTTGCAATCGCCTCCGCCAAATTGGGAGCTGAGAGTGTTCTGGCCTGCGACATCGATCCGGTGGCCATTCAGGTGGCCGGGGCCAACTGCCGCCGCAATCGCGTCGACCGGCGGGTCCGCCTGTTCACGGGAGAAGTCGAGGCTGTCTCCGGGAGCCGATTCGACGTTGTCCTGGCCAACCTGGACGGCAACCTGATTCGGCGGAAACTGAACGACTTCCCCCAATACCTCAGTCCTCGGGGCTGCCTCATCCTCTCGGGATTGCTGGAGCGGGATGCAACGGGCATCTGTCGGTCGGCCAACGTTCGGGGCCTTCCGCTGACTCTGTTGCAGGATCTCGCCAAGGGGGAATGGCGGTGCCTGGTGTTTTCGAGAGAAACGTATCAACCTGCGCGTGAGGTTTCCTGACCGGGCAACCACCGGAGACTGTCTTTTCGGTTGCTTTCACGTTTCCGGAAAATCCTGCTTATTGGGATCCGTCATGGCGGTACGAAGATTTTTTCTGGACACACCTCCCAGCGGAGCTGTCGCAATGCTGGAAGAGCGCGAAGCTCACCACCTGATTCATGTCCTGCGGGCGGAGGTGGGCATGAGCGTGGAACTCATCGACGGAAGGGGGCGTGTGTGGTCGGCCCGGGTCGGGGAGGTATCGGAGAATCGGGTCCGGTTGGTGGAAGTGTCTCTACTCTCGGAGGCAGCCGGCCCGGAAGTCCGGCTGACGCTGGTCCAGGCCCTGTGCAAATCCGATCGGCTGACCTGGATTCTGCAGAAGGCCACGGAACTCGAGGTCTCCGAGATCCACCTGGTTCAGGGTCGCCGTTCGGTGGTCAGGATCTCCCGGGACCGGAGCCGTGCCAAGCTGGAACGGTGGAGGACCATCCTGGTCAACGCGGCCAAGCAGTGCCGCCGTTCAACCATACCTGTACTCTATCCACCCCTGGAGTGCCGTGA
>JAPPFQ010000511.1 GCA_028875135.1 Acidobacteriota bacterium | reverse complement strand
AGCGCGGCCCGGTCCGTATCCGTCGATCCCGGAATAGTGGAGAGAATCGCTGGCGGCAGCGTGTTGAAGGTGATGATGCCACCGCTGGGTTCCAGCTCGAAATGCAGGCCGATCATGGCCACCGGCTGATCGCAGGAAATCGTCGCCGACCCTCCGCGGAAGCCTGCCGGAATTGCGATGACGTCCCGTAGCAGCAAACTTGCCAGGTTGGTCTTTGATGATACCGATATTGTGGACGAGCCCAGCTTCGTCTGTTTCGGATCCACCAGATCGATGCGGCAGACCGCATCGTTGTTGGTGTCGTTGGCGACCGCGAAACCCAGCGTTGCAGCCGGGGTCAGAACCGGAAACTGAAAATCCGCACCCACCTGCGAACTGAAGACCGTGGCCATTCCCGTAGGCCGCGCCGTGCCGCCGAACCACGCAAACACCACTTGCGCCGCGACGGGCTCGGTGCAATCCAGCTTCGCGTAGCCGGACGCCAGTGCCGGATCGTTCCGCGTCGGCCAGACGATATAGTTGTCCCTTGCCGCCAGGTTGAACACCGCCTTACCCGAGGTCGTGTCGATGGCAGGGTGGAAGACGAACCGGTCGACCGTCAGCCCGTGCAATTCCAGGGTGCACTGGTTGGGCGAGGTCGTCACGTTTGTTACCGACAGCATCGACCGCCACCCGGCCCCGTCGGCAATATGCGGCAACAGGTGGGATGGCTTCGCCGCGTCGAACGGCGGCGTCCCTTCAACGACCAGGGCAGGTGGCAGCGTGTTGAACGTAATGACGGTGCCGTCCGGCTCCAGCTCGAAATGCAGTGCGATCATGGCCACGGGCTGATCACAGCCAACCAACGCCGACCCTCCTCGAAAGCCTGCCGGAATTGAGATCAAGTCCCGGAGCAGCAGACTTGCCAAGTTGTGCTTCGACGGCACGGAAATCGGTTCTGAGACAAGCTCTGCCCGGTCCCGCACCGAGTCTCGGAGGAAAATGCGGCAGTTCGCGTCGACGTTGGTGTCATTTGCCACCGCAAAGCCAACCGTGCCCGCAGGGGTCAGGACTGGAAATTGGAACAAATTCGCGGCCTGCGAGCTGAAGACGGTTGCCATTCCCACGGGTTGCTCCCCATCACCGACCCACGCGAACACGACTTGGGCCGTGACGGCCGCCGTGCAATCCAGCGTCGCGTATCCGGACGCCAGCGCCGACTCGTTCCGTGTTCGCCATACCAGGTTACCGGCGGGTCCGGGCAGTTCGAATGTGGCGCTGGAAGCGGACCCCATGACGCCGCCGGTGTCTTCGAACCGGCCCACCGTCAGGCCGTGCAGTTCGATCGTGCACACACTGGCAGACTGTGACACGTTGGTGACGAGCAGCGTGGATTGCCACCCGTCACCGTCGGCGATATGCGGCAGCATGTGAAAGCGCTTCGCCGCTTCGTCAGGCTGCGCTGCCGCGGGCAGCGCGATAGCAACCGCAATCAAGAGCAACGCGATGGTGTTCGTGTGCTTCATCTGGTTACCGCCGAGCCGGCAGGTAGGCTCCATCCTCGCTACGCTGCCCGGGAGCCCCGCCGTCGTTGATCACCCCGTAGGCATAGAAGGGTGCCCTGCCGCTCACCCGCTCCACCTTCGCGTAGCCCTGGGCGATACAGCCGTGGCCAGCAGGCCCGAGAATTGATGGAATCCTCGCGGCGCCGGGGTCACGTCCTGCATGACGTGGGACCGAGCATCTCGATCTCCCGAAACCACGGTGGTTCTCAAGGTGATGTTTCCCTATTGCGAAGTCCGCATGTTTTGAAAGGCCACGTTGGAGCGGTCCTGACGCAGGCCGCACAGATAGACCACTTCGGTAAATCCGTCTGCGACGGCGATTCCCGGATAGGCCAGGCCGGCCCGACCGTCGGCCACCCGCGTGGTGGTACGCACCGTGACGCCGACCTCGGAGCCCGAAGCCTCCACTCGTAGCGTCCCGATGCGGTTGCCGGAGCGGGGAATGCAAATGCCCTTGCTTTCGGAGGTAGTCGATGGCGTTGGGCACGATCTTCTGTTGTCCCGGCGCCAGAGCCTCGGGTACCGTGCCTCTCCGCCCTCCGGCCGGCGCCCTGTAGGTGTGGTGGAGGACCGCCGGTTGACCTCCCTCTAAGAGGAATCGGGGACAAGGGCCTGCAATCAACGAGTTTGCTCGATGACTTCAAACCACTTGCGCTTGACATGAATTTTTGGCCGTATCGGCAGAATAGAATTCAATCCACCGTACTATACACCCGTTTAGTCCGAAGTTCCCGAGCTATTGACAAGATAACTCCTTTATCTTCAATCATC
>JAPPFQ010000707.1 GCA_028875135.1 Acidobacteriota bacterium | reverse complement strand
CCGGGAAGCCGAGGCTTCCTCCCAAAACGAGCGCCGGGTCCTGATCACCAGCGGTGAGACGGAGCTGGCCCAGGTCATCGCCGACCACCTCAGCCGCGACCGAGGTGTCCGGCTCACCGGCCTGACGGCTGTCCCCAGCCGTTTCCCCTTCACTGCCTGCCAACTGGATCACGACTCGGCCACCGACGAGCTGGTGCAGGGAGTGGAGGCCATCGTCCATGTTGCCGAGCCCCCGTCAGGCGCCGGCGAGCGGGAGCAGATCGATCACCTGACCCGCAGGACCTACAACCTGGCCAGAGCTGCCGTGGACGCCGGCGTCGACCGTCTTCTCTTTCTCAGCACACTGGAGCTGATGACGGGCTACGACGAGGACTTCCTGGTCAGCGAACGCTGGCGGCCGCTTCCCACCACCCGGCCGTCGGTACTGGCCAGGCACCTGGGCGAGTATACCTGCCGGGAGTTCGCCCGGGAACAAAAGTTGCAGGTGATCGTGCTTCGACTGGGCAAGGTGGTCAAGGCCGCGGCCGTCAAGGGACAGGCCGCCGATCCCCTATGGGTGGAGGAGCGGGAGGTGGCCCAGGCGGTCGCCGGCGCCCTGGATGCCAAGCTCTCCGACCACGCCCAGGGCGTGGGCCGCTGGAGAATCTTCAACGTGCAGTCGGAGTTCCCGGGGTCCCGCTTCCCGGTCTCCAACGCCAAGGGGGCTTTGGGCTACCGGCCCTGGTTCAAGCCCTGAGGAGAATGGTAGGTTAGATCCATGAAAGTGCTCATCATCGGAGCCACCGGCTACCTGGGGCCGCACGTGGTCAAGGCGCTGGAGGACCACCACCAGCTCCTGCTCACCGATATCAAGCCGCCCAAGGAGAACACGCCCCACCCCTTCCGGACGGTGGATGTCAGCTCCATGGAGCAGGTGCAGCGGGCCGCCGAGGGAATGGATGCCATCCTCAACCTTTCGGTGCTGCGGGAGCACCGGCGGATCGCCTTCGACGTTAACTCCCTGGGCTGCTACAACATCATGCGGGCGGCCGTGGACCACGGGATTCGCCGGGTCATCAACACCGGACCCCACTTCACCATCACCGGTCCGCTCTACGAGGGCATCGACCACGGTATCACGCCCGACGTCCCTCCCCATCCCAGCACCATCCTCTACGCCTTGACCAAGTCCCTGGGCCAGGAGATCTGCCGGGTGTTCAGCCAGCACCACGACGTCTACGTGCTGGACTACCTGTTCTACAACTTTCGCGACCCCAAGCAGGTGAAGCGGGGCTCGGGAGGAGTGCCCTTCATCGTCTCCTGGGATGACGCCGGAGAGGCCTTCCGGCTGGGCCTGGAGATCGAACTGGACCGGCTGCCCTCCCGCTGCGAAATCTTTTTCATCTGCGCGGACATGCCCCAGGGGAAGTTTCTCAACGAAAAGACCAGGCGGGTGCTGGGCTTCAAGCCCAAGGACGACCTGGCCTACCTCTGGCGCCGGCCCTGAAGGCGGGACTCTGTTCTCCATGGGCTTACGCCCACGGCTACCTGCTGGCGCCGCTTCGCCGCTCGTCTCGAGTCCCCGGGCCGGCGCCAGGGAGATGACCCTTAACGGATAAAGCCATGATCCATCGCCGCCGTTTATTGAAGACCGCCGCCCTGGGAGCCGGGCTGGCTCCATTTTCCTTTTCCCTTCTGTCCGAAGCCCGGGGAAGGATGAAGATCGTCGAGATCGAAGAGCACGAAGTGGTCGCCCCCTATCACGACTACAATGCCGAGGCGCTCTTCCGATATCACGGGCTCTCCCTGCAGAGACGCATCATCTACGTGGTCAAGACGGACACGGGGCTGGAGGGTTACGGAGAGAGCGGCGGCCCTCTGCGGAAGGGGCGGTTCAAGGACTACCTGGGCAGCGATCCGTTCGACTGGATGGCCGACACCAGGAACCTTCCCATGAACATGGCTGTCTACGACCTCATGGGAAAATTTCTGGGTCTGCCCGCCTGGAAGCTCCTGGGACCCAAGGTGCGCTCCTGGATTCCGGTGGCGGCCTGGACCGTCTCCCGGCCTCCCGAGGAAATGGCGGAGGAAGTGCTTGACGTATCCCGGCGGGGCTACCACTGGCTCAAGTACCACGTGGACGTTTTGCAGAACGCCATCGATCAGACCGAGGCCATGCAGAAGGTCGCTCCCCCCGGGTTCAAGATTCACTACGACTTCAACGAGGACTCCAACTTCGAAGCCGTCTACCCGGTGCTGCGGGAACTGGAAAAGTTTCCCGTCGCCGGACGGATCGAAGACCCCATCCGCTCCGAAGATCGCGGCGGCTATCGCCTGCTGCGGGAGAAGTGCTCCATTC
>JAPPFQ010000716.1 GCA_028875135.1 Acidobacteriota bacterium | reverse complement strand
ATACTGATCTTCATTCGCCGGGACACTTCAACCCCGCCGAAGCCTCCGGCCCGATTGCTTCTGCTTCGGGAAACATGCTACATTGGCCCGGTTGCCTGCCGCAGGCCCCGGAGGAGATCACACCGCAAGGAAAACATCCGTGCCCATCAGGAAAATCATTCTGGCCAATCCCAGGGGGTTTTGTGCCGGTGTGGTCCGCGCCATCGAAGTGGTGGAGCGGGCGCTGGATCTTCTTTCTCCGCCCATCTACGTCTTCCACGAGATCGTCCACAACAGCCACGTGGTGGGGCGCCTCAGCGGCCGTGGGGTTGTTTTCGTGAACTGCCTGGAGGAGGTCCCGGACGGTTCCATCTGCATCTTCAGCGCCCACGGGGTCTCCCCGGCTGTCCGCCGATTGGCCGAACGCAAGCAGCTTCAGGTGGTCGACGCCACCTGTCCCCTGGTCACCAAGGTCCACCTGGAAGCCATTCGGTTTACCCGGGAGGGATATTCCCTGGTTCTGATCGGCCACCCCGGCCACGACGAAGTCGACGGGACCATGGGCGAAGCCCCCATGCACTTGGTCAGCTCCGTCCGGGATGTCGAAACCCTGCAGGTCTCCAATCCCGACAAGGTGGTCTTTCTGACCCAGACCACCCTCAGCCTGGACGATACGGCTCAGATCGTCGAGGCCTTGCGAGCCCGCTATCCTCGGTTGACCTCCCCTCCCAAGGACGATATCTGCTACGCCACCCAGAACCGCCAGAACGCCGTCAAGGAAGTGGCCCGACACGTCGACCTCATGCTGGTGGTGGGATCCTCCAACAGCTCCAACTCCCAGCGCCTGACGGAGGCGGCTCAAGCGGCGGGCGTACCCGCCTACCTGGTGAACGACGAAACCGGGATTCGGTCCGAGTGGCTGGAACAGGCCGAGGTGGTGGGGGTGACCGCCGGCGCCTCGGCTCCGGAAGAGATCGTCCTGCAGGTGGTGGACCGTCTGAGATCCTCCCGGGCCGTCGAGGTGGAGGGTCTGGAACTCGAGGACGAACGCGTCCAGTTCGCCATCCCCCAGGAACTGGTTCAGATCGCGGCCCACTGAGCGGTGCGCCTTCCGCACGCTTGCGACTGTTTTGATGGCGCCGCCTCGTTCCAGCCATTCCCCAAGACAGGCCAGAGACCAATCGGGCGGACCGGACGTGGCCGGCTATCCACCGGCGGGAAAATTCTCAATGGATTGCGGCGAAACCCTTCACATCCTGGCGGCGTCGGGCAGTTCCCGGCCAGACAACTACACTCGCAAGGTTCTGGCCCTGGCGATCGATGAGCTGCAGGTCCGGCACCGGGTCCAGGTGGACCTGATCGATCTCTCCACCAGCGATTTCCCCTTTCCGGGGCAGGGCCCGTCCCAGGCTACCCACAGGGCGCAGGACCTGGTCAAGGGGGCTGCCGGGATCCTGTTGGCCACCCCCGAATACCACGGCAGCTACAGCAGCGCCATGAAGCGGTTCATCGAGAACCTGGGATTCCCCTCCACCCTGGCCGGCAAGCCGGTGGCCCTGCTTGGGGCCGCGGCCGGCCAGATCGGCGCGATCAAGGCGCTGGAGCACCTGGGCAGCGTCTGCTCCCACGTGGGAGCCTTTGTTCTGCCGGGGCCGGTCTCGGTCGCCCGGGTCCACAAGGTCTTCGACGGGGAAGGCCGGTGCCTGGATGCGGCCATCGAAAAGCGGATTCGCGGTCTGGCCGCCCAACTGGTGGAATTCATCCGGAGCCGAGTCTGTCCACGCGCCGCGCTGGAGCAATCGGTGCGCGGCGCAGGGACCGAACGGACCCTCCAGTCAACCTCCTGAACGAGATCGTGAAGGTCCGGCGCCGGTTGGAACGCGACTACCCGCCGGAATCGATGGGGATTTGCGGCCGCTCGGGATGGGGCCAGTCCAGGTGGAAGCGGGCGCCGCGAGGCTGGTCGATACGCTCGTAGGTGTGGGCGCCGAAATAGTCGCGCTGGCCCTGCACGAGATTGGCGGGAAGAACCTCGGAGCGGTAGCCGTCGTAGTAGGCCAGGGCCGACATGAAAGCCGGAGCCGCCAGACCCGCCCGGGCGGCCAAACTGACCACCTCGCGCCAACGGTCCTGCCCCTCCCGGATCTGCCCCTCAAAATAGGGATCCAGCATCAGGTTGACCAGGCCGGGATCGCGAGTGTAGGCCTCGGTGATCTTTTGCAGGAAGCGGGCGCGAATGATGCACCCGCCCCGCCAGATCCTGGCGATGGAGGCGAAGTCCAACTTCCAGCGGTACTCCACCTGGGCCTGCCGCATGAGCTGAAAACCCTGGGCGTAGGCACAGATCTTGGAGCAGTAGAGGGC
>JAPPFQ010000669.1 GCA_028875135.1 Acidobacteriota bacterium | reverse complement strand
ACTGACGCCACACTACCGGGGGAAGCCCATGGCGCCGCACGTGGCCTACACGCTCTGGCCCGGCATCAGCGTGACCTACACCGAGGAGGAGCTTCGCCGCCAGGTGGACGCGGCAGCCGAGGCCGGGGTGGAGATGTTCTGCGTGGACGCCGACTGGTACAAGGGGGGGCACTCCCGGGGCAGGGGCAACTGGGAGGTGGACCCCGAGAAGTTCCCCCGGGGGATGGAGCCCTTTGCCGAGTATGTCCGCTCCAAGGGGATGGGCATGGGGCTCTACTTCGAGGCCGTGGCCTTTCCCTGGAGCAGGCTGGCCCGGGAGCATCCCGAGTTCTTCTACAAGCTTCCCGAGGGGTTCCAACCGCTCAAGTACAACTTCAGCTCGCCCGAGGCCTGCGACCACTGGATCGACCTCATCGGCGGCTTCGTGGAGCGCTATGATCTGCGCTACATCCGGGCCGATTTCTATACCGACCCCATGCGGGGCGAGGAATCGTTTCACTGGGACCTGGTGGACTCCGACGGCAAGACCCGCTTCGCTCACGTGCGCGGGCTCTACCGGGTGTGGGAGACCCTGACCAGCCGGCACCCCCGCCTGATGCTGGAACTGAACGCCGGGGGCGGCAACGCCATCGACCTGGGCAGCCTGAGGCGCCACCACTGCGCCTGGGCCAACGACATGAGCGGGCATCCCCACTCCTGCCGCATGATCCAGCTCGGGGCCAATTCCTTTATCCCCGCCAACTACATGGGCTCGGCGGTGGGACCCGACCGGGAGGGGCGGGACAACGGTCTGGATGCCGGCTTTCCGGACCAGGCTTTTCTGAGCCGCATGACCGGGCAGATGCTCCTGCACGGCGGACTGGCCGCCTGGCCGCCTGAAGTGCTGCAGCGGGCCAGGCACTGGGTGGGGGTCTACAAGAAGATCCGGCCGCTGCTGGTGAAGGACTTCTACCGCTTGATGTCGGTGCCCAACAGCGAGGCCGATTGGGACGCCGCCCAGTTCTGCGACGGCGCCCGGGAAGGGGTGGTCTTCGTCTTCCGCTACCTGGGGCGCCGGCCTCGCCAATCCATTTTCCTGCAGTCGCTGGATGCCGGCCGCCGCTACCGCTTGAAGGACGAGGGCACCGGAGAGAGCCGGGTCCTTTCGGGGAGTGAGCTGATGCATGGCGGGTTTTCGGTGCCGCTGGCTCCCAATTCGGCCAGGTTGTTCTCGTATCGGGCGGTTTGATTGGAGTGTGACGGTCGGCGGGGCTTCGGTAGGGACCGGTGCAGCCCCTGCGGTGGAACCGGATTCGACCTTTCCGCGCGCGCCGGCAGCGCCGCGCCCGGTCCAGCCCGAATCCGGGAGTAATCAAACTCCATGGCTCGCATTCTCATTGCCGGTTGCGGCTACGTGGGGCAGGAACTGGGTCTGCGCCTGGTTCGGGAGGGTCACTTCGTTTGCGGCTTGCGCCGAAGTCCGGGTCAACTGCCGCCGGGGCTGCGAGGCTTCAGCGCCGACCTCACCCGGCCGGAGACGCTACGGGACCTGCCGGGGCCTTTCGACGTGGTGTTCTACACGGCCGGGGCCGACCGGCGTTCGGAGGCGGGCTACCGGTCGGCTTATCTCGAGGGGCTGGGGAACCTGATTGGGGCACTGCAAGGGCAGAACCCTCCTGTTCGCCGCCTCTTCT
This sequence comes from Acidobacteriota bacterium, assembly GCA_028875135.1. GTDB lineage: Bacteria > Acidobacteriota > Terriglobia > Versatilivoradales > Versatilivoraceae > Versatilivorator. Next base: position 683 of record JAPPFQ010000669.1, on the reverse strand, counting down.
TCACCTCCAGCACGGCCGTCTACGGTCAGTCCGGCGGGGAATGGGTGGACGAGGATTCACCGGCCGAGGCCGGCCACTTCCGGGGGCGGTTGCTCAGAGACGCCGAGCAGGTGCTGCTGGGAGGTCCGATCGCGGGCACCGTGGTGCGGGTCGGAGGGATCTACGGGCCGGGCCGGCAGCGGCTGATCGACAGCGTCCGGCGAGGGGAGGCTTGCTGTTTTGAAGGCCCGCCCCGCTATCTGAACCATGTCCATCGAGATGACTGCGCTGGAGCGCTGGCCCACCTGATGGGGGTCGACAGCCCGCGGTCCCTCTACATGCTGGTGGACCATGAGCCGGCTGAGCAGTGCGGGGTCTTGCGCTGGATCGCCGGCCGGCTGAAGGTTCCGGTGCCTCGCCGGGCGCCTGCCGGGGCGGGCAAGCCCAATCGGGGAACCAAGCGGTGCCGCAACGCCCGGTTGGTGGAATCGGGGTATGCGTTTCGCTATCCGACGTTCAGGGAGGGGTATGCGGCGCTGATTGCGGGTGTGGGGGTATAGGTTGAGGGTGCGGATTGGTGTAGGGCGTTACTTTTGGGAGGCTGTGCTTTCTCGAAGGACGCTACTGATTCGCCGCATTCGCGGCTATGTTGGCGCAGAATTCAGACGACCCCGGGCAGCCCCCCGGGGCTACCCTGAGCCCCA
>JAPPFQ010000514.1 GCA_028875135.1 Acidobacteriota bacterium | reverse complement strand
CCCAGCACAATCTGTGATAGAAAACCTTCAGAATAGGGACGACAAGGCGCTGAAAAAGAACAGCCTGTGGCGATTTGTGCAGGGACCTGGGGGTAGGTTGATACAGATGTGGGAGAGACGGCAGTTCCGAGGGCGGCAAAACAGTGGAGGCGCGGGCGCTTCCGTAAGGCGATCCTGATCGTCCCCCTCGTTCGGACGTGACGACATTGTCTCAGAAAATTTTTTGAGGTGGCCCGACCTGGTGGCCATCTGCATCAACTTGAGCGCCATGGTGGCTATCGGCGTCTACACGGCCCGCCGCAACCGGTCGGCCGATGCCTACTTCCTGGCCAACCGCAGCATGCCCGGCTGGATCGTCGGATTTTCGCTGATGGCCACCATCATCAGCTCGATGACCTTCCTGGCCATCCCCGGCTTCACCTTTGCCAAGGACTGGCGCTACATGCCGGCCCACTTCTTCTACTTTATTCCGGCCATCGTCGCCTATTTCCTGTTCATGCCCTACTTTCGCCGGGGGCACGTGCGTTCGGCCTACGAGTACCTGGAACGGCGCTTCGGCACCTGGGCCCGGCTCTATGCCGCCGCCGGCTTTCTGGTGTTCCAGATGTTTCGCACCGGCGTCATTCTCTACGCCGTCTGCCTGCCCTTCGGTCCCATGACCGGTTTTCCATTGCATTGGGTCATCCTGGTACTGGGCGTTCTGGTGGCCACCTATACCATCCTGGGCGGTCTGGAAGCCGTCATCTACACCGACTTGCTTCAAGGCATCGCCCTGATTGTCGGGGGGCTCATCTGCATTCCCATTGCTGTCAACCTGATTCCGGGCGGGCTGTCGCAGGTGTTCAGCGAAGCGATAGCCGACGGAAAATTCGCGGTCGGCAGCACGGGCTGGGACTGGAACGAACAAACCGTCTGGGTGCTCATCATCGTCTACCAGTTCATCTTCTTCCAATTGCTGTGCACCGATCAGAATGCGGTTCAACGCTACATCGCCATGAAGACCGACCGGGATGCCAACCAGGGGCTGATCCTGTCGACGGTCATGACCATTCCGGTCTGGATCTATTTCGCTTTCATCGGGACGGCCTTGTACGTCTACTACAAGCACTTTCCCGCCGCGGAGCTGGACAGCCTGGTTGCCGAGCAGGCCTTTCCCTTTTTCGTCCTGACCCAGGTCCCGGCCGGTGCAGCCGGTTTCGTCCTCTCCGGGCTTCTGGCGGCGGCCATGTCCACCCTGGACTCCGGCATCAATGCCTCGGCCGCCACTGTGACCAATGACTTCTACCGCCGATTCAAGAAGTCGGTGGAGGATGAACGGCACTATCTCAAGTTCGGCCGCTGGGTCTCGGTGGCCTTTGGCGCCATCATGATCACGGTGGCGCTTTTCATCCATTTCGCCCGCACCCAGACCCTCATGGACTTGCAGACCCTGGTGTTTTCGATCCTCAGTGGAGGACTGCTGAGTATCTTCCTGCTGGGATTTCTTACCGAAAAAGTCCACAGCCGAGCGGCGCTGATTGCCACCATCGTCACGGTTGCCGGTGTCTGCTTCTGGCTGTTCGCGGACTCGGCCACGGGGACTCGCCTGATGCCCGAGCTCAAGCAGGTCCTGCCCGACAAGTTCTGGATCGTGGTTTTTTCAAATATCTTCCTGTTCGGGCTGGCATATCTTTTCAGTCGCTTCTTTCGCCCTCGAGACACCAAGGATCTGCAGAATTTGACCGTTTGGACCTCCAGGGCCGATAATCCCTCCGGCTAGGAGGAATCGATTCTGCCCGCACAGCTTGCGAAAGGAACGCCTGTCCATGTTCGAGAATCGGGTCAAGCAGCTATTGCAGGCAGGACGGGCCGCCTGGGGAGCCGGCCTGGCCGACGCCTCCGAGATCGTGGCCCAGACCACCATCGAAACCGGCATCGATTTCCTGTGGATCGATCTGGAGCATCGCCCATACGAGGTGGAGGCCGTGCGCTGGATCCCCCTCTTCTGCCGCCGAAAGTCGTGTGTCCCGCTGATTCGGGTGGCGGGGCTGGAATCCCATCTCATCAAGAAGGCCCTCGACATCGGCGCCAGCGCCATCATGGTGCCGCAGGTCAACTCGGCCGAGGAAGCCGAGCTGGCCGTGCAATATTGCAAGTACCCGCCGGAGGGCACCCGAGGCGTCTCGCCGCTTTGGCCTCACTTCGAGGGGGTTTCCTGGAGCGATTACCTCCCCCGGGCCAACCGGGAAACCCTGGTCGTCGTGCAGATCGAGACGGCGTCAGGCATCGAGAACCTGGATTCCATTGCCGCCGTGCCGGGTGTGGATGTTCTGTTTGTGGGCCCCACCGACACCTCTGCCGCGCTGGGTCATATCGGCCAG
>JAPPFQ010000556.1 GCA_028875135.1 Acidobacteriota bacterium | reverse complement strand
GGTCAACTGGTTGTCGTAAAGTATCAAATGCCTGAGTTCTGACAACTGTCCCAGTTCCGGTGGGATCTCGCCGCTGAGTTGATTCCCCTCAAGGACGAGCGACCGAAGACGGCCCAGGCCTCCCAGCTCCGGAGGGATGGTGCCCGACAGGAGGTTTCTAGTCAAGTACAGATGCCTCAGTTCCGACAACTGCCCAAGTTCGGGGGGGATCTCGCCACTGAGTTGATTCCACCCAAGGCGTAGCGACTGCAGACGGCCCAGGCCTCCCAGCTCCGGCGGGATGGAGCCCGAAAACCGGTTGCCGCCAAGGTCCAAGTCCCTGAGTTCCGACAACTGACCGAACTCCGGCGGAATCTCGCCGCCGAGTTGATTCGACCCAAGGAGGAGCGTCTGAAGACGGCCCAGCCCCCACAGCTTCGGCGGGATGGAACCCGAAAACCGGTTGCCGCCAAGGTCCAAGTCCCTGAGTTCCGACAACCGTCCCAGTTCCTCAGGAAGCGAGCCCGACAGCCCCCGTCCCCCCAGACGCAGCGCGACAACCCGTCCGGCGGCATCGGTCTCCACTCCCTCCCACTCCGCCAACGGGGCATCGGTCAGCCAACCCCCGCTCTCGCTCCAGCTTGGACCCTCCGTATTCCGGTACAGTCCTTCCAACACCTCACGTTCCGTCAGCGGGGCACACTCTGTGCCCGTCCCGCTGTGGTGCGGGATGCCGGCCAGCCAAGCTCGGAAACCGGCATTGCCCGGGACGCACACGGACGTGCCACGGTAGTCGAGCGCTTCCAGCCGCACCTGGGCGAGCGGCAGGGGCAAGCGGCCAACAAGCTCGTTGTTTCCGATCCGCAGTTCTGTCAGGTTCGCGAGCCATCCCAGCGCGTTCGGAAGGTGTCCCGACAACCCATTGCCGCTTAGATCGAGACCTACGACCCGCCCGATCGAGTCGGTCCGCACGCCGTGCCACTGGCCCAGGTCCTTGTCTTCTAGCCAGCCGTCGGAGTGTGTCCAGCCCGAACCGTTTGCGGCCTCGTAGAGGGTCTTCAACGCCCCCTTGTCGATTTCATCGCACCAGGGGATATTCACAGCAAGCTGGATGCCTCCGCGGACTTCCACCTGTTGCGCCCACTCCCTGAACGCGTCCGTGGACGGCAGGCATACGCCCTCGGTCCTGCGGCAGCCCAACGTGACCAGATTGTTCAGTCCGAGGAAGGTCTGCGGGATCGAACCGGTGAGCAGATTGGCGCTCAACTCAATCGAGACCAATCCGTGGAGGTTCCCGAGTTCCGGAGGCACTGGGCCGCTCAACCGATTACCACGCAGGCTAAGAACCTCTAGCAGATTCAAGTTCCCGAGTTCCGGCGGGATCGGTCCAACGAGCTGATTGCCGGCCAGGCGCAGCCTTTCCAACTTGGTAAGGCTACCCAGTTCCGACGGAATCGACCCTGTGAACTCATTGCCGTGGAGCCCCATGTACTGAAGTTTCGTAAGTGCGGCCAGCCACGGCGGAATGCGACCCGTCAGCCCGTTGTTTCCCAATACTAGATGGGTCAAGCTGGTAAGGTTTTCGAGTTCCGGCGGAATTGGTCCTGATAGCTCATTGACATTGAGCCACAAATTCCTAAGGTTTGAGAGTTTGCCCAGTTCCGGTGGAATCGTTCCGGTTAGGTTGTTGAAGCCGAGATTCAGGAGGTTCAGGTTGTCGAGGGCACCCAGTTGCGAAGGGATAGGGCCTACCAGTTGGTTCTCACTCAGCCACATAATTTGCAACTCGGCGAGGTCGCCCAACTCCGGCGGAATCGTGCCCCCCAAGTGGTTGCCAGCGAGGAACAAACCGGCCAGCTTAGTCAGCTTGCCGAGTGTTGGCGGGATCGTGCGGATAAGTTGGTTATCTTGCAACTCCAAACGATGCAATTCTCCCAACAGCGCCAGTTCCGGCGGGATGTGGCCGTACAGACGGTTTTCGTTGAGCCTCAGACTCGTCACACGCCCCCGTTCGTCAGTCACCACCCCGTACCACTCCCCCAGCGCCGCGTCCGTCAGCCAGTTCTCGTTGTTGACCCAGTTCGGCCCGTCGGTCGCTTCGTAGAGCGCCTCCAGCGCCGCACGGTCCGTCGCCGATGAGGTCCCCGGAGGTTCGCCCCCCGGATCGTCTGTCCTTTTCCTCGCGCCGCTCGCCGGCAGGTAGGCGCCGTCTCCGCTGCGCTGTCCAGGAGCCCCTCCGTCGTTGACCACCCCGTAGGCCAGAAAGGGATTGTTGCCCGCAATCTTTTGGACCCGCATATAGCCCTGAGTGGTGCCGGGAGCGTATTTATCCAGGATGCCGTTGAACTGACGCCAACCGCGGGCCGCAACCCTCAGACCGGTCACGGTGTTGGCCAAAAT
>JAPPFQ010000326.1 GCA_028875135.1 Acidobacteriota bacterium | reverse complement strand
ACATGCGCCTGACCTACCTCCACGGCGGTCGCTTCCGCCGCCTCACCGACATCGGCGGCCGCGTGCTCCACGAAATCATCGCGTGACAAAAAAGGCAGTGATCAGTGGCCAGTGGTTAGTGGTTAGTGGTTAGTGGTTAGTGGTCAGTGTTTAACCCGGGAAGGTCATGGTGTACAATAGAGAGCAACCCCGAACGACAAGGAACGCAACGGAATGACCACCGCTGTTTTCGATACTCTGACGGCCGCCCGCCACCTTGAGGATGCCGGCATCGAAACCAGGCAGGCCGAAGCCATCGTGACCACCATGGCCAAGGCCTTCGACGACTCCGTCGCGACCAAGACCGATCTGGCTACCGTCAAAGCCGAACTCAAACAGGACATCGCCCAACTCAAGACCGAAATTTCCACCGCAGTCAACCGGATGCTGCTGGCGCAAATCGCCATTGCCGGACTACTCTTCGCCGCTCTCAAGCTGTTTTAACTCGCTGACAAATTCAGGCTGAATTTCCTTACAGGTCCATGACCCGGTCCACGTCCGGGTCCAGCTTTTGGGGCTTGGAGAGGAGGGAGATCCCGAAGAACAGGGTGAGGGAGACCAGCAGGGCGATGGCGCCGGCGTCGATGCGGAAGGGGATCTGGATCTTGAGCAGCTTGACCCCCAGGTTGATGACCAGGCTGGAGATCATGGCCGTATTGGCGGCCAGGGAGGTGGCCCGCTTCCAGTTGAAGCCGATGGTCACCACCGGGACCAGGGCCGCCGCAAAGGTGCCCCAGCCAAAGGCTCCCAGGATGGCCACCAGGTCGCCGGAGTAGACGGCGATCAGGGATGCCACCAGGGCGATGACCACCGTGGCCGTGCGGGCCCAGAGCAGCTCGTTCTTCAGCGACCGCCCCCGCAGGGACTGGGGAATGTCGTGGACGATGGCGGCCGAGCCGATGTTCAGGAAGCCGTCGGCGGTGGACATGATGGCGGCGAACAGGGCCGCGAAGACGAGGCCGGCCAGCAGCGGATGGGTATAGGCCTGCAGGAACTGGGGCGCCGCGGCATCGATCCCGGGCAGTTCCGGATGGCTGCCCGAAAGCACCAGGGTCCTCATGGCCAGGCCGATGCCCAGCCAGAGGAGCGCGGTCAGCGAGTACCCCACCACCGAGATGGGAAGGGTGCGGCGGACATCCCCCACCCGCTTGCTCATCATCAGCTTGGTGATCACGTGAGGCTGGCCCGAGGCCCCCAGGGTGAAGAGGAAATACCAGGAGAGGCACCCCAGCATGCCCACCGACCCCCAGGGGCTGATGGCTTCGGGGTCGTCGGCCCCGATGGTCAGCGACATGCCGGCAAAGCCGTCCGGTACGGCGGTGGTGGCCGCCACCAGCACTAGCAGGGCCGCAATCACCATGATGAAGCCTTGAATCACGTCGGTATAGACCGAGGCGATGATGCCGCCGGTGACGCAGTAGAACACCAGGACCGCGAACGAGACGGTCACGCAGGCTTCCAGGCTCAAGCGGCCGATGGGAGTATTGGCGATGATGTCCTGCAGAACGGTGGCCATGGCCAGAATCTGGGTGCCCAGGTAGCCCATCACACCCAACAGGATGGCCAGGGAGGTCAGCAGGCGGGTCAGCCGGCTCTTGTAGCGGGCGGCCACCACGTCCGGCAGCGACACCGACTCCTTCAACTCGGCCAGCAGGCGGATGCGCTTTCCCAACAGGTAGAAGGAGATGCAGGTGCCCATGGGGGCGCTGATCACCAACAACAGGGAGCTCATTCCCATGTGGTAGACCAGCCCCGGGCCACCCACGAAGCCGAATCCGCTCATGATGCTGGAAAAGACGGCGAAACCGGTGACGATGACCCCCAGGTTCCGGCCGGCCATGAAGAAGTCCGCGCTGGAGCGGGTCCGCCGAAGGGCCCACAGGCCCACCGCGATGCAGATTCCCATGTAGACCACTACCGAGAACAGGATGGTGACGCCCCGGTCCGTGTCCATCAGCGAAGCTCCTCAGGCGATTCGGGATCCGTCGGGGTATTGCTGCCCGTTGGTGTGGTGTCGACCAGTTCCCGGAAGCGGCGGCTGTCCTCCTTGCGGAATACCCAGTCCTCGAACTTCAAGCTGTAGACCAGCACGAAATAGAGGGGGAAGGGCCACAGAACCCACAGCATGACGGCCGTGGGCGGCGGCAGCGACACCAGCAGCCGGGTGGGATCCTTCACGTAGTCCTGGTAGGTGAGAACCAGGGCCATGAATACGGCCAGGTAGAGGAGGCCGCCCAGCAGGAGGGCTCTTCTCTTGGCCCGGGGAGAACCCCTGGCGCCCCGCAGGCCAAAGCCCAGGCAAGCCACGAAGAGCAGAAGCTGCAGGACCCCGAAGGCCGCG
>JAPPFQ010000004.1 GCA_028875135.1 Acidobacteriota bacterium | reverse complement strand
GCGCCGGACTGGCCTACCTGGGAGTTCCGGAAAACGAGGGATTCCACGACGAAGCGGTCTACCTGTGCGGACTGCGCGACAACCCGCAGGACCGCTCCAACGTGGCCGTCCAGAACATGGGCGACGAGGGCTCGATCACCTTGAAGATCACGGCCTTTTCCGGGAATCCGACCGATCCCACCGGCCAAGTGGTGTGGGAAGACACGCTGGGGCCGGGCGAGTTCCACCAGGAAAACATGGTGCTGATGGGAGCTGGTAAGGCCGATCCCATGTTTGGGGGTTACGTCATGGTGGAGCGTGTGAAGGGGATGGCGCCCTTCTACGCCTACGGGGTCATCAACGACAACGCCAACTCGGACGGCTCCTTTGTCTTTCCGGTCAGCGCCGCCTCGCTGCAGGGAGCCATGGGGCAGACCCTGCCGGTGGTGGTGGAGAGGGGATCCTTCACCAGCGAGCTGACGGTGACCAACTTCTCGGACGAGGACAAGACGGTGAATTTGAGCCTGGTGGCGGATGCCATTCAGACGGATGATTACACGTCCACATTTTCCCTGCTGCTGGCGGCAGGTCAGCAGCACATTGTTCCCAATGTCATAGAAGCAGTTCGCCAGAGTGGCGCATCGGGTCTGGGTCCCGGCATTGCAGGGCCTTTGTTCGTCACGGCGGCCGGGGCAGACATGAGCGGGATCGTGATCGGAGCCCGGACAGGGTCGCAGGCAGATCCGGGTGACATGAGCAAGGGGCAATACAGCGTCTTCTACACCGCGGTGCCCCATGGCGCGGGATTTACCGACAGTGCCTGGGTGACGGGGTTGCAGCAGAACGAAGAAAACCGGAGCAACCTGGCGCTGGTGAACCCCGGGGAGGTGGATAACAGCCCCGGCGTCTTCAACCTCGACATCTACGACGGGGAAACCAGCATGCTGGTCAGCACCGTCATCGGTGTCGCGGTCGGGGCCAGAGATTGGCATCAGATCGACGGCATCCTGCGCAACCACGCTCCGGGAACCACGCAGGGCTACGTGCACATCCGCAAGATATCGGGCGCCAATCCCTTCCTGGCCTACGGGGTCGTCAACGACGGCGGAGCTCCGGGTGAGCGAACCGGTGACGGCGCCTATATTCCGGCCCGCAATTAGCGCCCGGCTGAAGTCGGTGGGAGTCTCTTTGAAGGTAGTCTCCAAAGCTCTCGATAGAAACGAGGCACGGCTGTTTCTGATCGCCGGCGCCTTCTGCAAGAACCCCGTTGCCCTGATCGACTCCAGAGGGCGTCTTCACCAGAGGAAGGAGGTCTACTAACGCGATGCAGGGGCAGTTGTTCACACCCAGCAGCATCCAGGCGTTCGCTCCGGCTTCTTCGGGCGTGTACCTGATCTACTGGTCGCAGCTAGGCGAGAAAGTTACGGCCATTTATGTGGGGGAGTCCGACAACATCCGGGAAGCGTTGCTGAGCCACTGCAGGCGGACCTCCGAGGAGGCCGGTTGCATCTGGTCCCACTCTCCAACCAGCTACGCCTGTCAGACCGTCTGGATGGGGGAGGCGCTGCGGAAGCACAAGCACGGCGAGTGGATCGAGAAGTTCCAACCTGTCTGTAACCGATGAGAGGAGGTTGACGCGGACTGGCCTTTTCCCTGGAGACGCTTCGTCAGTTTCACCGTCTGGCCCGTACGATTTCACTTTCTGCCTTTCCGTACTCCTCGCCACTGTTGTGAATACATGAGGCTGGGTTCGGTCAATGCTGGGTCCAAGCCCACCGGCAGCTTCGGGACAAGGTCTGGCAGGCAATCTGGACTGTCGATGTCTTAGCGGTCACTTGGGATCTGCACCACCTCGACCGCACCCGGCGGGGGGCGGCGACGCCGTCGTGGGCAAGATCGACCAAACGGAGGAGGAAACCCCGTCCTCGGCCAGAACGGGATGGGACGACGATTTCCGCCTCTGGGGGTCAAGGCGGTAGAGTCGGACCAACGCGCCACCCAAAAAGCCCCGGTGGCGCACAGAGGTGGCGCATGACCTCAACCACCACAACTCTTTTCTCTCAGAGGGCGGAGCCCCTTTCCGTTGTGGTCGCAAGCTTCCCTGAAACGCCGCATCACCCTGGTTGCTGTCGCTTCTGGCGTCATCGAGGCCTCCGTCATGGGAGTGGGAGAAGGGAGCGGCGGAAGTGATGGGGGGCAGGGGGGAGAACTCCCCCCGGTCGGGGTTCGAAGGGGCGGAGCCCCTCGCCAGCCCCAATGTCATACATTGGGTAGGCTGGCTCCCCTTTACTACGCGTTGCGGACCGGCCCCGCTGTCCCGCCTCGCCCCCCGGCGGATCAGCCGGCCGGGCCGGCCAGGTAGCCGGCCCAATCGTCCATGAGCCGGCGCCGGCGCTCGAACAGGTCCGA
>JAPPFQ010000388.1 GCA_028875135.1 Acidobacteriota bacterium | reverse complement strand
CGTCTTGCCGGAGTTCTCTTTCCAGGCGAGGAGTCGCTTTCGCAGCATGTGCGTTTCGGTCCTGAGGAGCCATGGTGGACAGTCGTTGGGGTGGCTGCAGACGTCAAGAATGAGGGTCTGACAGCCTTGCCCGCACCCGAGTTCTACCTCGTGCGCAAGGACGCCGCGGATTTGGGCCTTGGAAATCTTCAGACTGAGGACACGAGCCGTCGAGCTGTTCTTGTGGTCCGGAGTGATTCAGCCGTCGAGGCGATTGGGAGGTCGATTCAGTTCGAAGTCGCCAAGCTCGATCCAACGCTGCCGGTCAATGTCGAGGCTTTGGAAGAGAATATTGCGCACTTGAGGACTCCCTCGCGTTTCAATGCAACTGTACTCGGATACTTTTCCGTCCTGTCATTGCTGATGGCATCGGTAGGAATTTACGGGCTGATTTCGTTCGTGGTGGAAGAGCGGAACCGCGAGCTCGGGATAAGAATGGCGCTTGGAGCGACACGCTGGCACATCGCGAGAATCATCTTGTCGCATGTGTTGGTCTGGACCATTACCGGAGCTGTTATCGGGCTAATCTGTGCTTTCCTGGCCGGAGACCTGGTGGAATCGTTACTGTATCGCGTCAAGGGAATCGACTTGTTCACGCAGTTGGTGACGCTCGGTATATTGCTACTTACATCTCTCATTGCGGCCACAAGGCCGATTGTCCGCGCCAGTCGGGTCGACCCTGCAACAGTATTACGATACGAGTGATTGAGTGTCCACAATGGACACTTCACAGGCTTGATGGCGTCAGTCACGGATACGTGCAATTGTTTTCCTGCGTTGTCACCCTACAGTTCTAAAGACCCAGCCTGCTGGCGAGATACGCGGGTCAGCTCCCCGTGCTTTGGTAGCCCCGCACCCCCCGGCTCCACAGCAAGAGCGCCAGCAGCACGAATGTTGCCGCCACCAGCGGCACCAGGGCGAAGAAGGACGAAAACTCGTGGCGCTGCAGAAAATAGGTGGTCGGATAGAAGGAAGCGAAGGCGAAGGGAATGATCCAGCTCAACAGGAACTGGATGAAGACGTTGTAGATGGTCACCGGATAGCGCCCGAATGCGATCATGTTGTAGACGGGCGGAGAGACGCCCACCCTGTCCTCGAACCAGAAGCTCAGGGTGCTGAGCATCACGAAAACCGAGAGATAGATGGCCACGCCGCAGAGCGTCATCAGCACAAACAGCACCAGGTCCAGCGGAGTCAAGGGCAGGTCCAGCTTGTGCCACACGTAGACGACCACCACCAGGCCGGTGGCGAATTCCTGAAAGGATTCGATCCGAAAGGCTTCGAAGATCACCTGGAAGAGGGAATGCAGCGGGCGCAGCATGATCTGATCGAACCGGCCCTCCATGATGTAGCGCTCGCCGAACTCGTAGAGGTTCATGCTGAGCACGTTGAAGAGACCCAGACAGACCAGGTTGAATCCGTAGATGAAGAGCAACTCCTCGAAAGCCCACCCCTGCAGGGAACTCACCCGATGAAAGAGGATATAGAGGAAGCCGAAGCTGGCCACCGTGCCCGCCAGGCTGGTGAACACCGAGATCAGGAAGTCTCCCGGATAGGCCAGGCGGACCTTGATGTATTGGGCGAAGTAGTAGCCCAGAATGGAGAGGTGTCTCATTCGACTCTTCCTGAGGGTGAATTCTTCATGTCCGTTCAAACCAGGACTGCCGCTCAAGCGCCTTGAATTGAGGGCGGGACTTCAGCCGCCCTGCACGGTCAGTTTCGTGGCGGCTTTCCGCCAGAACCAGTGGCCCAGGCCCACCAGCACCAGCGTCCATCCCAGGCCCAGCAGGAAACTGGTGACCAGTTGCTCTCCCTGGAACTTGCCCATGTAGATCATGAGCGGCGTAAAGCTGATCAATTGAAAGGGCAGCCACCGGGAGATCTCGGCCAGCGTATCCGGAAAGAAGCTGATCGGGATCAGCAGGCCGGAAAGAATCTCCACCAGAAAATACTTGGCCCGAATCAGCCCCAGGATGGAATGCAGGTAGACGGCGCAGGTGCCGACCAGGAAGTTGAGAGCCGCGAAGACCATGAAGGAGAACAGCAGGGCGGCCACAAAAGCCAGGGCCGAGTGCAGGGAGGCCGGCGCCCGCAACGGGAAGACCACCAGGATGGCCAGGGCGGTGGGGACGGTGAACATGAAAAGCCGGAAGAAGGACTCCCCCGCGGCCTGGGCGATGTTCATCCACTGGTAGTTCACCGGGCGGGTCATCTTGGCGGCGATGTGCCCCAACAGGATGTCATTGGCGATTTCGCGATCGATATTATTGAAGTAGAAGGTACGAATAATGAATCCAACCGATACATATGTAATCATTTCCTCGAAGGTAAACTCTCCCAGGGACTCCTTC
>JAPPFQ010000128.1 GCA_028875135.1 Acidobacteriota bacterium | reverse complement strand
CCCGACGCCACCGCCGCCGGGCCGGTTCGTCACGCGCTCTATCGCAACCTGGCCAACGGCCGGTTCCAGGAGGTGACCGCCAAGGCGGGGTTGGGCGGAAACGGCGCCTTCGGCATGGGGGTTGCCGTGGGCGATTATGACAATGACGGGGACCGCGACGTCTATATCACCAACTTCGGGCCCAATGCGCTCTATCGCAACAACGGAGACGGGACCTTCAGCGACGTCACGGCCAAAGCCGGCGTCGGGTGTTCCGACTGGAGCACCAGCGCCGCCTTCTTCGACATGGAGAATGACGGTGACCTGGATCTCTACGTGACCAACTACCTGGAGACCAGCTTTGAGACGAATCCCCTCTGCGAGTTGAAGAACATCCGGACCTACTGTTATCCGGGCCACTACGACGGTGTCGGCGACAGGCTCTACCAGAACCTGGGTGGCGGCCGTTTCCGGGACGTGTCGGAAGCCGGCGGTATCTTCAATCCGGAGGGAAAGGGTCTGGGGGTGGTGGCGGCCGATTTCGACGATGACGGCTGGATGGATCTGTACGTTGCCAACGACACGGTACGGAATTTCCACTACCGGAACAATCGGCAGGGCGGATTCGAAGACATGACCCTGCTTGCAGGCACCGGCTACAACGAGGAGGCCAACGCCGAGGCGGGCATGGGCACCGACGCGGCCGACTATGACGGGGACGGCCTGATGGATATCGTGGTGACCAATTACGATATGGAGACCAATGCCCTTTACCGCAACCACCAGGACTGGCTGTTCACCGATGAACGGGCCTCCTCCGGTGTCACCCGGGGAGATCGGTTCCTGCTGGGGTTCGGCACCGGTTTTTTCGACTTCGACAACGACGGGGATCAGGATCTGCTGGTGGTCAACGGGCACGTCCTCGACAACGTCGAGCAAGTCCAGTTCGGCTTTCGCTACGCTCAGCCCGACATGCTGCTGGAGAACCGGCAGGGCATATTCCAGGAACAGGCGGACTTCTCCCGGCAGGCGGAGCTGGAGCCGCGGGTCGGCCGCGGTTCTTGTTTCGGAGACCTGGACAACGACGGTGATCTGGACATCCTGGTCAACAACTGCGGCGGGCGGCCCCATCTCCTTGTGAACCAGGTGGGGAGCCGGAAGAACTGGATTCTGCTCAACCTGGTCGGATCCCGCGGCAATCGGGACGGCGTCGGAACCAGGATCGAGGTAAAAACTGCCGCCGGCCGTCAAATCGACCAGGTGATGGGAGGCGGAGGGTATCTGGGGGCCAGTGACCTGCGGGCTCACTTTGGTCTGGGTGCCGCCGACCGGATTCAGTCGCTGCGGATCCGTTGGCCCGGGGGGGGCGAAGAGGTGTATCGGGATCTTGGCGCCAACCGCATTCTTTCCATCAGGGAGGGCGCGGGTAAGGTAGAGGTCACGCGGGTGTCGCAGCCGGAGGGGAAGGTCAAGCCATAGCGAGGCTTCGCCGTAGATCAATAGGCAAAAAAGAGATGTCCGCGAAGGGCCACGAAGATTCACGAAGGGCTACGAAGGGGAACGGCGAACCACGAATGAACGCCAAAAAGGGGTGGCCCATGTCGGTTTTGAATAGAGGTCGTGCCGGAGTTGCAAGGCTCTTGATCCTGATGATCCTGGGATTGTGGCTGGTCCTGCCGGCGGGCGGTCAATGGCAGAAGAAGCCCTTTCAGGAGTGGACTCGGGAGGAGGCTCGCAAGGTCTTGAGAAAGTCTCCCTGGGGGAAGTCCCACCTCTTCGTCATCCCTTCGGGGGACGGCTATGAGAGAGACCTGCGGAGCGAACGAGCGGCCTGGCCCGGCTTGGATCCCCAAGGCCCCCCCGACCCGACCCGCTCCGGCGATATTGAACAGCGCTTGTCCTCCCGGTCCGATAATCCCCTGGACGATCCCCGCAACTCCATCAATCAGGGGGAGTCTCGCGGCAGCGGGCAAAGCGGCGGCCAAAGGCGGGCGGCCGAACGCTATCGTGTCTTCTGGTACTCCTCCCTCCGTGCCCGTCAGGCCATCGGCCGCCTTCGCCAGCTCCGGGGGCTGGACCTGAAGGAACAGATGCAGGCGCTTCACGGGCAGTCCCGCCGCCATCACATCATCGCCGTGACCGGCCGGGTCTCCAGGTTCTACCGCCGCGTCACCCTGGAGGAGATCCAAGGGAAGACCTTCCTGCTGTCCGGAAAGCGCAAGCCCAAAAAGATCGACCCGGTGCAGATCGTGGGTCCGGAGACCCTTCGGTTTCCCATGGCTCTCTTCCTCTTTCCCCGAGTCACCGAAGCGGGCCGGACGTTGGAACTGAGGGACGGGGAAGCCCGATTCATCAGCCGGCAGGGGCCTCTGAAGGTAAAGACTTCCTTCAAGCTGAAGAAGATGATGACC
>JAPPFQ010000058.1:331-2401 GCA_028875135.1 Acidobacteriota bacterium | reverse complement strand
GACTTCGAGAATGTGGGCAAGACCGCCAGGCACCACACCTTCTTCGAAATGCTGGGAAACTTCTCCTTCGGCGACTACTTCAAGGAGGAAGCCATCCCGCTGGCCTGGGAACTGGTGACCGAAGTCTATGGGCTGAAGCCGGACCGGATATGGATCACGATCTACCGCGACGATGACGACGCCCACCGCATCTGGAACCGGAAAGTCGGGGTTCCGGCCGATCGCATCTTCCGCCTGGGTGAGAAAGACAATTTCTGGGCCATGGGAGACACCGGCCCCTGCGGCCCCTGTTCCGAGATTCACTTCGACCAGGGACCGGCCGGCAGCGAGGCCGGACATTCGCAATGCAGTTTTCCCTGCGAGTGCGGCCGTTTTGTCGAAATCTGGAACCTGGTGTTCATGGAGTTCGACCGGCAGAACTCAGGCGCATTGGTTCCCTTGCCCAAGCCCTCGGTGGACACCGGCATGGGCCTGGAGCGCATGACGGCGGTGCTCCAGGAAAAGCACAGCAACTACGATACGGACCTTCTGAAGCCGCTGACGCAATGCGCCGCCGAAATATCCGGAAGGGACTACGGCGGCGACAGGGCCGCCGACGTTTCCATGCGGGTGATCGCCGACCATGCCAGGGCCACGGCCTTCCTCGTCAGCGATGGGGTGGCGCCCGCCAATGACGGGCGCGGCTACGTCCTGAGAAAGATCATGCGTCGCGCCATCCGGCACGGAAGGCTCATCGGAATCCAGGACGAGTTTCTGTACCGGATGGCCGACCGGGTGGCGGATCTCATGCAGGACGCCTATCCGGAGCTGGCCTCTACCCGGGAGTACGTGTCCAGGGTGGTGCGCCACGAGGAGCAGCGTTTCTCTTCCACGCTGCGGATTGCATTGGACCAGCTCGGCGACGTGCTGGCCCGACTGGAACCGTCCGGGAGCCGCCAGGCCCGTTTGCCGGGCGAGGTCATGTTCAAGTTCTATGACACCTACGGTCTGCCCCTGGACCTGATGCAGGAGATCGCGGACGAGAACGGACTGATCCTGGACGAAGAGGGTTTCAACCGGCGGCTGACGGCTCAGCGCGAGAGGGGACGGGCCAGTTGGAAGGAAACGGCCCCCGCTGCCGGGTCGGCACCCCCGCCTGCCTCGGAGAAGACCCGCTTCCTCGGCTACACCCAACTCGACACCGACCAGGCGACCATTCAGGGGATCCGGATCCAAGGCAAGGATACCGGCTTGCTGCCCGCCGGGAAGGTTGGAGAAGTCTTCCTGGATCGAACTCCCTTCTACGCCGAAACGGGAGGCCAGGTTGGAGACGCCGGGATCTTCCAGGGAGGCGAGGCCGAAGCCGTTGTGCAGGACACCTATCCCGCCCCTCCCGGCTACTCGGCTCATCTGGTCAGGTGCGCCCGGGGAACCCTGCAGGTAGGCGACAGGGTCGAGGCCCGGGTGGACGGGACGCGCCGGGATTCCATCAGGAAAAACCACACTGCCACTCACCTGCTCCATGCCGCCCTCCGTCAACTGGTGGGGTTTCACGTCAAACAGTCCGGCTCGCTGGTGGCTCCCGATCGCTTGCGCTTCGATTTCACCCACTATGCGGCCCTTTCGACGGAGGACCTTGTCGAGATCGAGGACCTGGTGAACCGCAAGGTGATGGACAACCTGCCCGTCACCACCCTGGTCCAGGACTTGAACCGGGCGGTTGCGGAAGGAGCCATGGCTCTTTTCGGAGAAAAGTACGGCGAACAGGTGAGAGTGGTGTCGGTGAACGGGTTCAGCAAGGAGCTTTGTGGCGGCACCCACGTCTCGCGCACCGGCGATATAGGATTGTTCAAAATCGTCAGCGAGAGCGGGATCGCGGCAGGAGTCCGCCGCATTGAAGCCATTACGGGCACCGGAGCGCTGCGGCGCTTTCGCGAGGACGAAGAACTGCTCAGCCAGTTGGAGGGACTTTCCAAGGGAACCCGGCCCGAGCTGGTGGGGTCGGTCCGCAGGTACCAGGCCTCCATCAGGTCACTGGAGAAGGAACTCCAGGAAATGCGCTACCGGCTGGCCCAGGACCGCGTCGGGCAA
>JAPPFQ010000058.1:0-321 GCA_028875135.1 Acidobacteriota bacterium | reverse complement strand
CTTGACATCGGTGGTGGATCGGCTGGACAATGCCTCGCTCCGCAATCTGGCCGACGAGCTGAAGTCGCGGATCGGCCGTGGAGTCGTGGTGCTGGCCACTTCGGATTCCGGCAAAGTCTCCATGGTCGCAGCCATTACTTCCGATCTGACTTCCCGCCTCCACGCCGGTAGAATGGTCAAGGAAATCGCCTCGGTGGTCGGCGGCGGCGGCGGCGGCAGACCGGACCTGGCCGAAGCCGGAGGCAAGGACCCGAGCAAGTTACCCCAGGCGCTGGAGGCCGTTGCCGGCTACGTAGAGAAGCATGTCGAAGGGGCGGGTTG
>JAPPFQ010000369.1 GCA_028875135.1 Acidobacteriota bacterium | reverse complement strand
GACCAGCCGCTTCGGACCCCGTCGTCCGTCCTGGTTGTTCGTGCGGTCACCGTCCCTTCCGATTCGGAGTTCAGTCCGGAGAAACGAACCGACAGACTTCCTCCCCGGCTTCCCGAATCCGGAATGGGAACCCCCAGTTCTGTCAGGTAATCGATGGCATTCGGCACGATGTGCTGGCGGCCCGCCGGCAAGATGTCCGTTGCGGTTCCGCTCCCCTCTCCAATGGAAGCCGTATAGGTGAATTCCAGCGTGGCCGGCTGGGTCCCCCGATTGCTGAGGGTCAGCTCCGAATTGGCCGCGCCGCCATCGGATTCGGTGGTTGCGAGCACAATGGGCACGAAGACTTCGGCATCGCCAAGGAGCCTCGCCACAAAGGCTCCATTTCCTTCCGGAGCCTGATAGGTCCCGGTAGTCAAGGTGAAGTCGGAGCTCGCCTGTCCCGTGATGTAAGCGCTTCCCCGAGGGCTGACCCAAAGACCGTTACCGCCCTCGACGCTATCACCGCTTCCCGCCTTGACCGAGTAGACAAGCTTCTCCCCCCGGGGGTCCAGTTTGCTTACGAAAATCTGTCCCTCGGAAGACACCGGAGCTTGCACCTCCGGGAAGTCGGAGGAAAGCGTTACGCCCGTCACGTAGGCATTCCCCTGCAGATCCACGCCCACGCCATTGGCGTAGTCGATGGAGCTGCCACCCAGGTAGGTGGAATAAATCAGCGCCGTACCCTCCCGGTTCAGCTTGGAGACGAAGGCATCAAGGCAGAGCGAGCTGCCGCAGATGCCGGCTCCGGGTGCCGTTTCGGAAAAAACGCCGGGAGTCGTGGGAAAGTCCCCATAGGCCGTGTAGCCGGTCAAATATGCATGACCCTGGCCGTCGACAGCGATCCCCGTGATCGCCTCCAGTTCCTGGGGGGACGCGTCAAAGGGGGCGGAGGTCCCGCCGAGGCGGAAGCTGTAGACGATCTCGGTTCCCTCGGGATCCAGCTTGGTTACAAAGGACTCGTTTCCAATTCTGCCGGAGAGATAGGCATTGTTCTGTGAATCCAGGGCCACACCGGTGCCTCCTACGCCCTGGACTGAATAGAGCAGCGACGTCCCATCCGGATGGAGTTTGGCCACAAACCCAACCTCAGCGCCGTCACCCGCGACGTAGGCGGAGCCGTGAGCGTCGACGGTAATCCCGTTGCCTCCCAGTCCACCTTGATCGCCACCCAGATAGGTGGAGTAGAGCAAGGCCGTCCCGGTGGCATTGACCTTGCTGACAAAGGCACTGTTGCAGAATTGGCCCGTAAGATCCGAAGCACATTGCTCGTTTGGCAGGGCCGATTGCCAGGCATCGGTTGACACGGGGAAGTCGGAAGAGTTGGTGGTGCCGGTGAGATAGGCATTGCCCAGAGTATCAACGGCAACTCCGTACCCGTAGTCGAACCCGGAACCGCCCAGAAAGGTGGAATAGATCAATTCCGTTCCTTCGGCGTTCAGTTTGGCCAAGAGAATGTCGGGACAGCGAACCAGATTCGGCCCGTCATAGCACTCCCCTTCACCGTGGAGGCTTTGAAGGGCGTCCGCAGAGGTGAGAAAGGCGGGGTTGGCAATTCCCGTGACGTAGGCGCTTCCTTCCCGGTCAACAGCGATGGCGAAGCCTCCTATCCCGCTGGCCGAGTAGGTCAGTACGGGATCGATCAACAGCGGCCGGTCCGGATCGTAGCGACCCAACAGAAACCCCACCTCCCCGTTGTCTCCAAGCTCGTACTGCACTTGGACTTCCTGACGAACGCCGTCCTCTTCCTGAAACGCCAGGGGACGCATCAGGCGGAGATCTCCCCAGAGGATGAGGTTCCCCCGTTCATCGAGAGACAGCCCAGGATGGACAGGAATGCCCTCCATACTCTCAAAATTCAGGCGGATCGCGCCGGGATCGACACCCGCATCGAGCCGGAAGTCGAATTCCAAACGCCTGCCGTTGCCATAAAAGATCAGGTCGATCCCCGGATAGACTTCCTGGTATCGGACGCTGGAAAAGGTCGGGACGTCTAAACGCCATTGCCCTGGATCCGTGCCGCGAAGGTAGTGACTCTTGCTTCGAAGCGGGTTTTCGCCCCGGATCCCGGGCCGAGTCTTGCCGTTGACGAGCCGCATCCTCAACGCCGACACCCCCCCCATCGCCTCCGGCGGCCTGGACCCTGTTGGGAACCCACCCGACTGAAATTGAAAGACGATCTCGCGATCCAGCATCAGGTAGCTGTATCCGGGACCTCGGGACAGGAAGCGAACCTGATGCCCGGCCTGGCCCCGGTTCGGCTCGAAGCTGAGAGGTAACTCGCCATAGGTCCGCCGAACCTCGGCCTTTCGGACGGCTTGCAGCGCAACGGACAGACTCTCGGGGGGAGCAGCAGCCGGCCTGCCATGGGT
>JAPPFQ010000006.1 GCA_028875135.1 Acidobacteriota bacterium | reverse complement strand
ATCATTGAACATCGATGCACAGGATGTACAGGATGCACAGGATAATCAGTATGGGGGGCTGCTAAACGAGAGGCGGACTCCGGAGGTGATCGTGTGCGGATTTACGGATGTCCAGAACTGCAAGGCCGCCGTCTCCAGAAAGAATCCTGTTAATCCTGTGCATCCTGTGCATCGATGTGAATCGAAAATTTACCCATGCTCGACATTGAACCGGTTTCCAGTCACCAAGCGCAGGTGTTCGCTTCAGCAAGTCCGCTGGTCCTGGATCAAGAGTTCCGGCCCTTGGCGACCTCGGCCACGAAGGCCGCCGCGCGACGGCGCAGGTCCTCCATGTTGCCCGAGTCGAGCAGCTTCTGATTGATCAAGCTGCTCCCGACCCCCAGCACGGCGGCGCCGCTTCTGATGAAGTCGGCTGCCGTTTCCAGGTTCACTCCTCCGACCGGAACGATCTCCAGTTGGGGCAGCGGAGCCCGAATGGCCTTGATGTATGCCGGCCCGCCAATTTCCGCCGGAAACAGCTTGATCATGGAGGCGCCCGCTTCCCAGGCCGACAGCATTTCGGTGGGCGTATAGCATCCGGGGAACACCGGAACCCCGTACCTGAGGCAGAGCGCCACCATTTCCGGGTTGAAGGTCGGCGCCACCACGAAGTCGGCTCCGGCCAGAATGGCAGCACGGGCCGTTTCGGGGTCCAGTACCGTGCCTGCTCCGAACAGGGTTTCCCCGCGGTATCGCCGGCTGGCCGTTCGAATGGTCTCCATGGCTCCCGGAGTGGTCATGGTGACCTCGATGGCCCGCACGCCGCCCGCCCTTATGGAGTCGGCAGCGGCAATCAACTGGTCGGAACTGTCCGCCCGCATAATGGCAATCAATCCCGTCTGCCTCATCAGGTCCAGCTTTTGTTCCTTGGTCATGGTGAACGCCCTCCGACATGTTCTTTCGCCGGGCCGGCTGCAAGTGATAAAGGCCAACTCATTTCAGTAGTTTACGTGTCCCGTGTTCCAGTGTTCCCGCAACAGGTGGGCACCAGCTAGCGGGACGTGCGTTTTCCGCCGCCCAGCACGTCCGATCTCAGCAGAGACTGAACTTCCGCCTTGTCGACAATGGGAAGATCGAACATCAGGGTCTGCTTCAGACGGGTGGCGGCATCGCCGGTCAGGACCCCCTTCTCCATTCCTTCCCGGTTGAATCCCGAGGTGAGCAGACCGTAGTAGAATCCCGCATTCCAGGTGTCTCCGCCACCGAGGCGATCCCACAAGGTAATGGGTCTCACGGCGGGCGAACGAAAGAAGCTCCCCTTGGAATCGATGGCCGCCGACTCCCAGCGGTGTTGCTCGAAGGTATCCGGATAGCGGATGGTGATGGCCACCATCCGGGCTCGGAATCTGTCCCGCACCTGGCCGGCAAAGGCGCGAAGATCGTCGTCGTCGATGGGACCCAGGTCACCGTCGACGATCTGCTTGGCGGAACAACTTCCCAAACTCATCCCGTAGAGTCTGGCCATATCTTCAATGGTGGTTATGAGCACGTCCACGTGGTCCGTGGCGATCGGTGTCAGGACCTTGCAGGCCTCTTCGGGAGACCACAAGGTTCCCCGGTAGTTGAAGTCCATTCCGACCAGGCAGTTGGAAGGCTTATTCTCAAGTGCCTCTTGGAGTGCTTCCAGGTTGTAGTTGCGTTCGTATCGGCTATGGCCGGCCAAGCCGAAGGTGATTCCGGAGGTATGGAACAGCCGGGCCTCTTTCAGAGCTTCCTCCCAATTCACCATTCCCGCCCCCAGTCTGGATGCCGCCGAGTACATGCGCTGGTAGATTCCGATGTTTCGCCGCGGAGTGCGACCGATTTCATAGATCAAGCGGCCGATGGGTTCGGTCTTGGGGGCCCAGACCATGTTGCCGGTGTCAATGCCCTGCTCCCGAGCGGCATTGCGCACGGCAAAGCCGTAGGGGTTTGCCGGAACCCGGGTAATGTAGGCGGAGGGAACACCGAGGCGACTGACGGCGGTGGCCAGCGTAAATTCACTTCCCGCCAGCGAAAGATGGACCAGGCGGGTCCGTTCGGGTCGCTCCAGGTCACCCGGTGTTTCCCGCACCAGCACCTCTCCGAAGGTTACAAAGACCGGACCGCCGCCCAGCAACGGCGACAGATCGTCCTTGGTGATATCGAACCTCACCTCTCCTGGCATGGAACTTCCTCCTTCCGAGACGGAACACTGCCGTTCGGCACGAAATGCGAGCCGGACCGGCAGCGCCCCATCATAACCGCAGCACTCGAAAACAGGAAGGACTACAGGGCAGTGATCAGTGGTCAGTGATCAGTTCTGGTTGTTTCAGGTAAGCACCGCCCCCGCCCTGCCGGGCGGATCATTCGAGGGTGAAACTGCCGATCTCTTTTAAAGACGAACCACGAATGAACACGAATAG
>JAPPFQ010000395.1 GCA_028875135.1 Acidobacteriota bacterium | reverse complement strand
CGAGATGGTGGCTGCGACCCGGGAAGAGCTGGCCACCGGGTTAAGCCTTTTTCGAGATCGCCTGCAGCGGACCTTGCAGCTCCGGCTCAGCCGATTGCGCAACCGGGTGCTGGAGTTGTCGGCCAATCGCGCCTTCGAGTCGGCGCAGGGCCGCATCCGTTCGCAGCGACAGTGGTTGGACGAGATGGGCTCTCGTCTCAGCGGGTGGCCTCGGAGCACCCTGAAGACGCGTCGGGAGGTCTGGCGCCTGACAGCCGAGCGCCTGGAACGCTTCAACCTCCGCCACCTGGTAACCCAGAGACGAAAAGCCCTGAACCTGTCCGCCGAGCGGGCCGCCACCCAGATTCGCTTCACCCTGCAAGCCCTTCAGGCTCGACTCTCGGCCCAAACCGGGACCCTGCGCAGTCTGGGCCCGGAGGCCGTGCTGAATCGGGGTTATTCCATCTGCCGGGACGGCGAGGGGGCCATTCTCAAAGACGCGGCCCGGCTGCAAACAGGAGATCCGTTCTCCGTTACTCTTTCCAAGGGGAATATCGCGGCGCGGGCGGAGCGCATCGAGACCTCCCGGGACCTCGGCAAGACAGCCGAGCAGGATGAACCATGACCCAGACCCGATACAAAGACTTTGAGTCAGCCATGAAACGGCTCGAGGAAATCGTCAAGATCCTGGAGAGGGGCGAGCTGCCGCTGGCATCCCTCCTGGAGATGTACGAGGAGGGAGTGAAGCTGCAGAATTTCTGCCAGGAGAAGCTTGACGAAGCTGAACGCAAGGTCGAAATCCTGGTCCGCAAGAGCGAGGGGACCCTGGAGCGGGAACCCTTTTCCGGCGAGACGCAGGAATAGCCCTCGATGAAGGAACGCATTGACAAGCTGCTACTGGCGCGCGGCCTGGCCCAGAGCCGTCATCAGGCCCAGGCCCTGATCCTGACGGGTTCCGTATTGGCTGACGAGCAACGGATCGACAAGCCCGGGACCAGGGTGGATTCGACATCGAGGCTTCGTCTCAAATCCGAGGCCAGGATCTATGTCTCCCGCGGAGGACTCAAGCTGGAGCACGCATTGAAGCATTTTTCGATCGAGGTCGGGGGAAAGACTTGTCTGGATATCGGGGCCTCCACCGGCGGGTTTACCGATTGCCTGCTCCGGCAGGGGGCCGCCAGAATCCATGCGGTCGACGTCGGGCACAACCAACTGGACTGGAAGTTGCGAAAAGATGGCCGGGTCCACAGCCTGGAGGGCGTCAACGCCCGCTACCTAACCTTTGAAACCATTGGCGAGGCCGTCGACCTGATCACCCTGGACTTGTCCTTTATCTCCCTCCGCCTGGTGCTACCCGTGCTCGATGTATTCTCGAAGCCCACAACCCGGATCCTCTGTCTGATAAAGCCGCAGTTCGAATTGGGCAAGGGTCAGGTCGAAAAGGGCGGAATTGTCAGGGACCCTCAAAAGCACCGCTTGGCCATCGACATAGTCAGCGCCTGCGCCAGGGACCTGGGATATCGACTCCTGGGAACGGTTCCGTCACCCATCCTGGGGGCCGAAGGGAACCGGGAGTTCTTTCTGGTGTTGGGTTCAATCACACCGGCGACTTGTTGAAGCCGGCCATCCGGCTCGCATATAATCCAACCGTCTCCCCCAGGGACCTCCGCAATGCCCCCTTCCCATGATTGCGTCCTCATTCTGGATTTCGGCTCGCAATACACTCAACTCATCGCCCGCCGGGTTCGGGAAGCCAACGTCTTCTGCGAAATCGTTCCCTTTGGCCTGCCCTTTGAGCAAATCCGGCAGCGCCGGCCCCGGGGCATCATCCTGTCCGGCGGACCGGACTCGGTCTATGGAGACCAGGCTCCCCGTACTGCCGCCGAACTCTGGCGGCTGGCCACTCCCGTCCTGGGGATCTGTTACGGATTCCAGCTCCTGGCGTTGGAGCTGGGGGGCCAGGTTGAAGCGGCAGGCAGGCGTGAATATGGTCTGGCGGAATTCAACCTCGAGTCCGAAAGTCCGTTGTTCCAGGGCGTCAAGGCCCGATCCAACGTGTGGATGAGCCACGGAGATCACATCGTCCGTCTCCCTCCGGGATTTCGTCCGACGGGCCTCTCAGCCAATGCCCTGGCCGCGGCCGAGAATCCGGACCGCTCCATCTTCGGTCTGCAGTTCCATCCCGAAGTGGCCCATACCGAAGAGGGCAAACGGATATTGGAGAACTTTCTCTTCGGGATTTGCGGGTGCCGGGGGGATTGGACACCCTCCCAGTTCATCGAGGAGTCCGTCGATCGCATTCGAAGGCAAGTAGGCCGTGGGAAAGCGATTTGTGGCCTCAGCGGCGGTGTCGACTCCACGGTGGCCGCTGTTCTGGTGGATCGAGCCATCGGCGAAAATCTGACCTGCATTTTCGTCAACAACGGCGTGCTGCGAAAGAATGAATA
>JAPPFQ010000605.1 GCA_028875135.1 Acidobacteriota bacterium | reverse complement strand
ACATCTCGACCATGGTGGGTTCGCTCTATCCTCAGGGCAGCCCCAAGCGGGACACGGGATTCACCATCTTCTACATGGGGATCAACCTGGGGGCGGCCATGTCGCCCCTGCTGTGCGGCTACATCGGCGAGACCTACGGCTGGCACTACGGATTCGGGCTGGCCACCCTGGGAATGCTCACCGGTCTGGCCGTCTTTGTGGCTCCGGTCCGCATCACCCAGGTTCTGATCATGTCGGGGGCCGTGGCGGCAGCCCTCGGACTCTTTTACTTCCGTCCCGACAACCCCTTTTCCACCGGCGTCAATATCTTTGTGGGTATCGCGCTTCTGATCGCGGGCGCGATCGCCTGGGTCGCGCTGGGTCGGGGCGGGCTGCCGGCTGAAGTGGGAGCTCCCTCGGATCCTCAACGCCTGCGCAAGCCGGTGGCCGGTCCGATCTCAGCCGAGTGGTCGGTCTACCTCCTCTCGCTGCTGTCGATTCCCGTGCTGGCGCTGCTGGTTTCGGCAAACCGAAACGTCACTGTCATCCCTTCTGCCGTCGTTGACAGCCTCAAGTCCAGCGGCAACGCAATCCTGCAGGTCTCGGCCGATGTCCTCGCCCAGATGAGCACGCCGGCCGGCCTCATCCTGATGCTGGCCGGGCTGGTGGCTCTGGTCTACCTGGGCATGGAGACTCTCCGGCTGGACAAGGTTCCCCGGGAGCGGATGTACGTGGTGTTGATCCTCACCTTCTTCTCCATGCTCTTCTGGGCCTTTTTCGAACAGGCCGGCAGTTCGGTGAACAACTTTACCGACCGCAACGTCGACCGCGTGGCCGAAGAGCGGCCGCTGGCCGCCGGCGACGTGGGCAGCACGCTCACCTTCCGCATTCCGGTTCAGAGCGGAGATCCCGACCTGATGCGGTTGCCGCTGCTCACCCAGGAGCAGCTCGGCCACCGGAATGCCAGCCCGGCAATGAAGCAACGAATCGAAGACGCCATCCGCATCGATGAGAAGCGCAAGGGAAAGCTCACCGGGAAAGAGGTGGACCGGTTGGTCGCCTCGGCCACCCGGGATGACCGGCTGACCATGAGCGGCCTGACCTATCTTCGGGCCGCCGCGGGTGAGCCGGGAGGAAGCCTGAAGCTTCAATGGGTCGTGACCCCCGACAACCTGGGCATGGCGATCGGCGGGTCCGAGAGTCCAGCCTCGGTATTTCAGGCTGTCAACCCGATCTACATCCTTCTGTTCGGGATCGCATTCAGCGCCCTTTGGACGTTTCTGGGGCGGATCGACCTCGAGCCCAGCACGCCCCTCAAGTTCTCCCTGGGATTGTTGCAGTTGGGACTCGGCTTCGGAGCTTTCTGGTACGGGGCCCAAGGCGCCGACGAACGGGGCATGGTGGCGCTCGGATGGATCTTTCTGGGGT
>JAPPFQ010000590.1 GCA_028875135.1 Acidobacteriota bacterium | reverse complement strand
CGGACCTCGCGGAGTCTTGGGAGGTCTCCGATGGCGGCCTCACCTACACCTTTAAGCTCCACGAGGGTGTCACGTTCCACAACCGCGCTCCGGTCAACGGCCGTGAGTTGACGTCTGCTGACGTCAAGTGGAGCTACGAGCGGTTCTTGAAGGGGCCGGACTCGTACCAGTTCCAGCTGGCTGACATCGCACAGGTTGAGGCCCCTGACAAGTACACGGTGGTCTTCCGCCTGCACGAGCCAGTGGCCTCCTTCATGATCCACGTAGGCGAACCACTGGCGTGGGTCGCTCCACAAGAGGCGGCCACGTCGCCGCCGCAGAGCCCTGCCTTGGAGGGCGTCCTGGATGAGGAGTTCCTCTCCACGCCGGAGGGCATGATCGGATCGGGCCCGTGGATGTTCGACACGTGGGAGAAGGACAAGCGGATGACCGCGGTCCGCAACCCGGACTACTTCAAGACGGATGCCCACGGCAACCAGCTCCCGTTCATTGACACGATCGAGTACGTGGTCATCCCGGACACCCAGGCCCGGAGCGCGGCCTACATATCGGGTGACATTGACACCTTTGGCCCGCCCTCCGGCAGCACGGCGGACTTCAAGGAGCGGAACCCCGACTCCAACTTCGCTCAGGACCTACCCAGCACGGCGCCAACGCTGAACTTCCGGCTCGACCGGACTCCGGCGTTCAACGACATCCGTGTGCGCCGGGCCATCGCGATGGGCTTCGAGCAGCAGGCAATCATGGACCTGCTCCTCGGTTCGGTGACTGAGCCCACCTATGGCGGCGTTCCCGCCCTGGTCTTCCCGGAGTACGGGATCACCCCCGCCGAGCTGGGCGACGCTGCCCAGTGGTGGCAGTACAACCCGCAGGCCGCCGCCGCGTTGCTGACTGAGGCCGGCTACGGCCCTAACAACCCGCTGGAGATCACCTACCAGTTCAGCAGCTGCTGCAAGAGCACGTACTACCCTGAGCTGGTCGCCGACATGATGGACGAGGTCGGAGTCAAGATGACTCTCCAGGAAGTCGACCACTCCGTCCACCTCAAGACCAGCAACATCGGCATGGGCGACTACGACATTGCTCACTCCCGGCTGAAGGCCGCCGAGGTTGACGACCTCCTGGTCAGCTTCCTCCCCGGCAACAGCAAGAACAACAGTCACATCGATGACGCGCTGTTGACTGAGATGATCAAGGCGCAGCGCTTGACGCAGGACCCCAACCAGCGGTTCGACCAGATCAGGCAGATCCAGCGCTACCTGGCGGACCAGGTCTACCTCATCCGCATCCCTGACCGGTTCACCGATTACTTCTGGCAGCCATGGATCAAGAACTTCCGCCCCCACGTGGGCAACACGGAAGGCCGCGACTGGGAGATCGCCTGGGTAGACCGCGGGTAATCCCTCAAAGTTGATACCGCTTGGGGATGCTGGGCGGCCCGTCACGGGTCGCCCAGCATCCCTCGCTGAGCTTACGAGATGAGAACGTACGCCATTCAACGGGTCCTGTTGCTCGTCCCGACGTTGTTGGTGCTGAGCATCATCTCCTTTTCACTCATCCGCTTCATTCCGGGCGACGCCGCTTGGATGATGGTGGACGAGCTTGGCTACGCAGACGACATCGAGGCGCTGCAGGAGCGGCTCGGGTTGAACGAGCCGCTCCCCACGCAGTACGTGAAGTGGGTGACGGGGTTCTTCCGGGGCGACTTCGGCCGCTCCCTGTGGGACGGCAGCCCGGCTGTGGATGAGCTAGTTCGACGGCTTCCTGTGACCCTTGAACTAGCTTTCTTCTCACTCTTTCTCAGCGCCATTGTTGCCATTCCTATTGGGGTGTTTTCGGCCGTGCGCCAGGACACCAAGGGCGACTACATCGTCCGCAGCACCGTTGTGCTTGCCGACGCAGTGCCTCACTTCTGGCTCGCTACCCTTATCCTTGTCCTTCCGGCGGTTTATATTGGCTGGTCGCCTCCCGTTGGTTGGCACTCACTGAGTGAGGATCCCGTCAAACACCTGCTGCTCTTGCTTTTGCCGGCGGCCATCATCTCAGTAAGCTCCTCGGCCTCCCTGGTGCGGATCACGCGGACCATGATGCTGGAGGTGCTGCGGCAGGAGTACATCCGCACGGCGTGGTCCAAGGGACTGTCGGAACGCTCAGTCATGTACCGGCACGCGCTGAAGAATGCGTTGATCCCTGTCATCACCGTATTCGGGTTGCGGGTTCCAAACGCACTGAACGGCTCCGTAGTCATGGAAGCGGTGTTCGGGATCCCGGGACTGGGCCGCTGGACCATCGATGCCATCAATTTCCGGGACTACCCGCAGCTGCAGGTTGCCCTGATGTTTACTGCCATCACCGTGCTGGTGGCGAACCTTATCACCTGTCTCTTATACACATTCT
>JAPPFQ010000630.1 GCA_028875135.1 Acidobacteriota bacterium | reverse complement strand
GGGTACGCGAACTGGACGCCTTCGTGCGGGGCGGCGGTCTACCCGGAGGTGATTGCCGACCTGGCCGGGGAGATCGGCAGGGAGCACGGACTCGAGGTTTCGGTGCTGGACGAGGACGGGCTCCGCAAGGCGAAACATGCCGGACTGCTCTGCGTCGGAAGCGGCAGCATTCACCCGCCGCGGCTGGTCAGCCTGGAGTATCGGCCGGCCCGACACTCCGAGGTCCGGCTGGCCCTGGTCGGCAAGGGGATCACCTTCGACACGGGCGGGATCTCGCTGAAACCCGGAGACAGGATGCTGGAAATGAAGGGGGACA
The DNA here is from genome assembly GCA_028875135.1 of Acidobacteriota bacterium. GTDB lineage: Bacteria > Acidobacteriota > Terriglobia > Versatilivoradales > Versatilivoraceae > Versatilivorator. The sequence goes on along the minus strand of JAPPFQ010000630.1, from coordinate 2,120 downwards.
TGGCCGGCAGCGCCGCCGTCCTCTACGCCATGAAGGCCATCGCCCGCTTGCAGCCCGACATCAACGTGCTGGGCGTGATTCCCACGGCCGAAAACATGCCCGACGCCAGGGCGCAACGCCCGGGTGACATCTTCGTCCCCAGGAACGGCAAGTCGGTGCAGGTGGACAACACCGACGCCGAGGGGCGACTGGTCCTGATCGACGGATTCGAGAGGGCCGGGGAATGGCAGGCGACCCATATCGTCGATATCGCCACGCTGACCGGCGCGGTGGTGCGGGCATTGGGGCCGGGCTACGCCGGAATCATGGGCAACGACTCCAGCCTGACCCGGGCCCTGATCGATTCCGGCAGGAGCCAGGGGGAGATGCTGTGGGAACTGCCCCTGCCGGCGGAATACCGGGAACTTCTCAAAACCCCTTACGCCGACGTCAACAACATCGGGGGCAGGTATGCCGGAGCCATCACCGCCGGTCTCTTCCTGCAGGAGTTCGTTCCCGAGGGCGCGGCCTGGGCCCACCTGGACATTGCCGGTCCCTTTCTCTCCGGCAAGGCCTGGAAGTACTACCAGGCGGGAGCCACCGGATTCGGGCTCAAGACCTTCGTGGAGTTGTGCCGGCGATTCACCGGCGATTTCCCCAAATGAGGGACCGAGGGCGCTTTACTCGTCTTTTTCGTCCTCGTCGGGGATCTCCTCGGTGCTCGTGATCCTCACGTCGGCTTCGAAGCGCTTGTAGTTCTTGTAGGTGACGATCTCCCGGATCCGAATCCGTTGGCCCGGAAACTCCAGCACGTCGTCGGCCCGGGTGTATACGGGAAACCAGTACTCTCCGTCCACCATGTTCCGGTAGGTTTCGAAGCGGGGAAACCGTTGATCCCGGTTCTTCTTGGTGATGCGATAGACCGTCTTCCCGTCGGTCTTCACAATCTGCAGTTCCTCATCGTCCACCCAGATCTTTCCTTCGAAATAACGCTCGTTCCCCCGGATCAGCTTGGGAATGACCTCGAAGACATAGGTGTCGATCTCGTCAACCAACTCCTTGCCCAGGTAGGTCAGGCTGTACTTGCCGATGTCGGTCGTGGTGAGCACAAAGGGAAAGATGTTCTGTATGTCGTTGAGGTCCTCCTGGGTGAGCTGGACGCTGCGCAGGGTGCTCTGGGGAGCCCTCAGGACCTTCTCGATCCGCCGGCCGCGGTCGTCGAACAGGATGTCCGACAGGGTGTAATAGCGCGGGCCGGTCTTTCTCCCGTCCAGGGTCAGCACTTCGATGCTCACGCTCTGGCGGTAGGTATAGTTCTCCCGAGCCCGTCGAAATTCGGATTCCTTGGCCGCGAAATTCCGGATGATTTCCTCCACGGGAACCGGCGGCATTTCATCGCGGATACCGGAGACCTCTGCAGCCACTCCCGGTCCGGCGCCACTCGCCAAGATCCAGATCAGCGCTGAAACCATCAACCACTTTCGAGCCATTTTCTCCTCCCGGACGGCCGCCGCACCCTCAGCCACAACCGAGGTCGGCCATATGGCCGGTTCCCTGTCTCAGGAATAAGATTACCATCTTCGATGGAGGTTCCACAGGAAAACGGCCGGTTCGAGAGGTGCCTTGCATTTCGGCCAGCAGGCACCGTTCAGCTCCCCGCCCCGCCACCGAGATTCGCCCAAAAAAAAAGCCTCGAGAGCCTCGAGGCTTTAAGTAATCCCGGCGATGACCTACTCTCCCACCCAGTTACCCGGGCAGTACCATCGGCGCTGAGGGGCTTAACTTCCGTGTTCGGGATGGGAACGGGTGTGGCCCCCTCGCTAGAATCACCGGAAAGACCAGAATCGACAACTGCATGAATCCTCGCAAGCTCGTTCAATTGCTAAAGATAACGATGGATGGTCAAGCCGAACGACCGATTAGTACTGGTTAGCTGAAGCCATTACTGACCTTACACACCCAGCCTATCAACGTAGTGGTCTACTACGGGTCTTCTTACCTTGCGGTTGGGAGATCTCATCTTGGAGTGGGCTTCACGCTTAGATGCATTCAGCGTTTATCCCGACCGAACGTAGCTACCCAGCGACTGCCTCTGGCGAGACAACTGGTACACTAGAGGTTCGTCCATCCCGGTCCTCTCG
>JAPPFQ010000642.1 GCA_028875135.1 Acidobacteriota bacterium | reverse complement strand
ACCTGGCCGAGGTTATTCCCACGCCCGTGGTGGGTCACGGCCTGGTTTTCTGCGTGTCGGGCCGGGCGGGTCCGACGCTGGCCATCCGACCCGGCGGATCGGGAGACGTCACCCAAACCCACCTGGCCTGGAAGCAATCCAAGGGAGCCTCATTTGTCCCCTCACCACTGCTTTACCACGACCTGTTGTACCAAGTGAACGACATGGTGAGCGTGGCCACCTGCTACCAGGCCACTACCGGAGAGGTCCTGTGGCAGGGCCGCCTTGGCGAACCCAAGTCCGAGGGCTTCTCTGCCTCCCCCGTGGGAGTGGACGGTAAGGTGTTCTTCACCAACGATGCCGGCGAGACCTTCGTGCTCAAGGCGGGAAACCAGTTCGAACTGCTCCGGGTGAATCGCCTGGAGGCTCCGGTGCTGGCATCCCCTGCTCTGGTCGACGGCCACTGGTACTTCAGAACCGACCGGCACTTGCTGGCAATTGGGAACTGACGGGAGACAAAACGATGACAGCCGAAGAGATTGAAGCGAAACGTCAACTACACCGTAGCCATGTGCGAATTGTGATTACTTATGTGGCGGCAGCCTTCCTGTTCTTGGGAGGTTATGGAATGGTTGTGTACTTGTTGGCTTGCGGGAAGATCGATGAGGCGAAGAGTCTGTTTCTGTCCATACTTCCCGTAAGCGCAGCCGTCATCTCCTTCTGGTTTGGAGGCAGAAAGTCAGGCGACAGCACTCCTCAGCAATCCTCAGGGAGTTGATCCTGCCCGGACGTCTCCGTCCCCGCTGCCACGGTCTCCAACTCCTGAAAGACCTGGAAGTGGCGGCCGGCCTCCTCGTGGCGGCCCAGCCGGGTGAAGGTCTTGCCCAGCAGCAGGTGCGCCCGCTTGTTTTTGGCATCCCGAGCGACGGCTTCCTGCAGCACCCGGACGGCCCGTTCATAATCGCCCGTCCGCAGGTAGCTGTCTCCCAGCTCCACCCGGGCCTCCACTTCTCCGGGATCGGCATCCACCACGTCTTTCAAGAGCGGCACGGCCTGGTCGTCCCGGCCCAGCTTCACCAGAACCGTCGCCAGGTTGAATCGGGCCTTGCGCCGGTCCGCCGGCTTGCCTTCCGATAGATCCACCGCCCGCCGCAATGCCTGTTCTGCCACCTCGAACTCACCCACCGTCTGCAGGTCCATCCCGGCTTCCAGTTGGGACTCGAGGTGACCCGGAAACTTCCGCACCGCCTGGCGGGCCTGGCGGGTGGTGGCCTGAATGTCTCCCTTGGAGCGGTAGGCGCTCAGCAACAACAGGTGGACTTCCGGCTTGTCGGGATCCTGCTTCACCAGGGCCTCCAACTGGGCAATGGCGCCGGCATGGTCGCCCTCTCCAATCAGGGCCTTGCCGAGCAGAAAGCGAAGACGGGGATCCCGCGGCCGCAGCCTCTGGGCCTGCAGCAGGCGCTCCCTGGCCCGGCTGAACTTACCCTCGGCCAGCAACCCGCTGCCGTAAAGCAGCAAGGTCGGGGCCGAGTCGGGATCCAGCCGGTGGGCCTTCTCCAGGTAGGGCCACATCCGCCCGGTCTGGCCGGTCCGAAACAGGGCGGTCGCCAACAGATAGTTGGCCTCGGCCGACGCGGGACTGGCTTCCGCCACCCGGCTCAGCAGAGGCAGCGATTCCGGGAAATTTTCCTTCCAGACGAACAGCTTGGCCGCCCGCAGCGCCATTTCGGGACCGAAGGCCTCCATTTTTTCAGCGGCCGCGGCGGCCCTTGCAGGATCGCCCGTTTCGAGATAGGCCAAACAAAGATGAAAGAGTGCTTCCGGGTGTCGGTGGAGTGACGTCTCGATCGGCCGCAATACCTCAACACTCTCCCGGTGCCGCGCCTGCTTGGTCAGGACGATGCCGAGTCTAACCCGGGCGAAAAGAGAGTCGGGGGCGAGCCGCATCGACTCCCGATAGGCCTTCTCGGCGGCGGCGAACCGGTTCCGCATCTCGCGGGCGTAGCCCAGCAGACCGTAAGCGTCGGGCGTGGGTTCAGCCTTGACCGCGGCGTCCAGAACCGCCTCGGCCCGGGCGAATTTGCCGGCACGCATCAGCTCCGTCGCCTTCCGGTGGCGGGGGTTGGAAAATACAGCGTTGGGGTCCTGGGCGGCTGACGCGGCAGGCAGGACAATTCCCGCCAGGAAGCAACACCCGACGGCCGCCAGCCGGATCCATGGGTTGCGACAGTTCATGGCGCCTGAATGGGAATCAGAATACCGGAGTCTCCCGGTAGGTCCCCCAGACCTGCTTGAGGGTCTCGACGATATCGCCCATGGAGGCTCCCTGCCTGACCAACTCCACGGTTACCGGCAGGATATTTTGCGACTCGTCCCGCGCCACCGCCTTGAGTCGCTCCAGCAGCTCCCGGACCGCGGCCTCGTCCCGGTTGGCCCGGACCTGCCGGGTCCGTTCG
>JAPPFQ010000717.1 GCA_028875135.1 Acidobacteriota bacterium | reverse complement strand
CGGTTTCCGACGAGGAGGTGGATGCAGCCTATTCGAAGAGCAGGCATCGTTTCCCGGCGATACTCGAATCCGAGGTCAAGTATCGGATCCGGCGGGAACTGGAGGACAAACGCCGGGCGGATGCCCTGAAACGGTTGCTTTCCAATCTGCGCAGGTCCGCAAAAGTGCAGAACTTCCTTCTTGAAAGAGCACGAAGCCAAGTAGACCTGCAGCCTCAGGTGGGTCCCTCCTTGGGTCCTCCTGAGGCGCCTCTTACGATTGTCGAGTTCAGCGACTTCGAGTGTCCATTTTGCCGGAAGCTGCAGCCAGTACTGCGGCGGGTTCTGATGCGATGGCCAAAGGAGGTGCGCCTGGTCTACAAGCACCTTCCCTTGGATCGACATCGATACGCATTCGGTGCTTCGAAAGCAGCAGTCTGCGCCGACAAGCAGGGGCGCTTCTGGGAATTTCACGATGCCTTGTACCGAGAAAATCAGGACCTGAGCCCTCAAGGGGTGATTTCAATTGCGCAGTCGCTTGGCATGGAGCTGGAGCAGTTCGAAGGGTGTCTGCGGGACGAGGCCACAAGGCTCGCCGTACAGTCGGACCGCGCCCTCGCCCGCCGTGCCGGCGTGACCGGAACGCCGACGCTCTTTATCAACCAAAAGCGGCTGAGGAACGTATCGCAACTCGAATCGGAAGTTGAAGCAATGTTGACGGCACCATCGGAGAGGATTGGCGAATAGCAAGACTTGGGACATTGCACGGAATAGAGGGGAAAGGAGAACGACATGAAATGTTTAGGGTTGGCAGGGGTGCTGAGCATCTTTGTTCTGAGTGTATGGATTGGCGACTTGTCGGCACAGGGGTATTGCGAACTCCGCCACTCCGGTCTGAATCAGAACAGGAAGATCATCGGCGCAGTTTCGACGGAATGCGATGATGGTGAAGGTTGGTGGCCTGGGGGGCACTCGTTACCTTTCGGCAACTGGGGAGTGACATCGAACGTCGGCCACAAAATCGACGGTCACCAGTTCAATGGCTGGTGTCGTAATAGGTATCTCTGCGACAGCAATGGTGATTGTGCCTGGCATTGCCAGGATAGCTGGTACGAGTGGAACAGTTGCACGACAGGCTCCGCGTGGCTGTCGGGAAATTGCGACTTCTACAACTACAACCATTGTACTCAACAAATAACCACGAGAGGGGTGAACACCCACGGCTCGACCGCGACCTACGTGTATGTCAGTTGTCCATACGACTCTAACGACGACGGAATCTGTGACAGCGGAGGCTGTGCATCGGTGTCCTCTTTCTACAGCGGCTCCAACTGGATGACCTTGTACGAACTCGATGAGTGGGACGACGATGAAGTCGTTCAGAGCCTGTATTTCCCTTCGGTGACCATGAGCCTGAATTGCGATGCCATGTCCTGCAACTCAGTGACCTCTTCTTGGCTGTGGCCCACTTCCTATGACACGCCGATTTCACCGGCTTTAGTGGATGCAAGACTGGCCGTAAGAGTCAATTCAGGAAGGTTTGCAGACCGGGACGGCAACTGCGCCATGCGGGCGGCGGTGGACGAACGGTATGACTGCTACTGACTAACTGTAGGAGAAAGTGACAGTCACATAGGAGGTGACCATGAACACGATGAGACTGATGGAATTGAGGCTGCCCCTGCTTATCCTTATCTTTATTCCGCTATTCGCCTCCTCAATGCAGGCACAAGTGACGGTGGAAGGGCAAGTGGCCTCCGTTGACGGAATCGCCTTGAAGGCGGACTTGACTCTGATCCGTAGTGGATCGACAGTCGAGCTCCATCACTTCCACACGGATGATCAGGGGGCGTTTTCCATCGAAACGGACCAGGCCGCCGGTCAGCTTCTGGTGGCCAAGGCCGATGGTTATGCTTCTTCGGAAGTTTTGCTGAAGGCAGAGAGCAACACCACGATCAGCGTTCCCTTCAGACTGTGGCCCGCCGGGGCGGTCACGGGCCGCGCGGTCGACTCGGACGGAAATGGAGTTGGTGGGGCGACACTTCACATCCGCTACTCCAATGAACGCCGCCGGCATTTTCTACACCACGAAATGGGCGACATTCATGCCGACGATTCCGGCTACTTTACCCTGCCAGTCGTAGCGCGTGGCAGGGATTTCATTGTCGAGGCTGCGTCGGAAGGCCACCTGCCCGGCTCGACCGACACCCTGAGGCTGGGGGAGGAAAAACTGGACATTCAAGTGACTACGGGAAAGTTGGGATACGTGTTGCGTGGCACCGTCACGGATTCCGCGGCAAACCCGCACAACGGAGCACCCGTCCGGATGCGCCTGTTTCCAGCGGATGAGATTGCGGCCTCGGCACAGTTTTCGAGGCTTCACGGCCGTTTGTTGAACCGGAGGACCTTCACGGACAATAATGGAGCCTACGAGTTCAAAGGCCTGCCAAGCGGACGGGTAGTGG
>JAPPFQ010000472.1 GCA_028875135.1 Acidobacteriota bacterium | reverse complement strand
GTACTCGCCCAAGGCCCGATCCATGCGGCTCACTGCCTCGGAGCGGGTTTCCGCCCAGGTCACCAGCTTGGACAGCATCGGATCGTAATATACGGGCACTTCCCACCCCTGGTAGATACCGCTGTCTTCGCGGACACCCGGGCCGGAGGGCTGCCGCAGGCTCCGGATCAGCCCCGGCGAGGGCAGGAAGCCCTTCTCGGGGTCTTCGGCATAGATGCGGCATTCCACCGCAGCGCCGCGCCAGCTCACATCCTCCTGCCTCAACCCCAGAGGTTGGCCGGCGGCGATCTGAATCTGTTTTCTGACCAGGTCCAGCCCGGTGACCATCTCGGTGACGGGGTGCTCGACCTGGAGCCGGGTGTTCATCTCCAGGAAATAAAAATTCTGTTGCGCATCCACCAGGAATTCGACGGTTCCCGCATTGCGGTAGCCGCAGGCCTGGGCCATGCTGACGGCGGCCTGTCCCATTCTGTCCCGCAGGGCCTCGGTCATGACCGGCGAAGGGCACTCCTCGATGACCTTCTGATGGCGCCTCTGGATGGAGCACTCCCGCTCTCCCAGGTGAATGGTGTTGCCGCGGCTGTCGGCCAGGACCTGGAACTCGATATGGCGGGGACTCCGGAGGTATTTCTCCAGGTAGACCGCCGGATCCCCGAAAGCGCTCCGGGCTTCGGAGCCGGCGTCCCGCAGGGCCGAGGCCAGGCGGTCGGGTGAGTTCACCAGCCTCATTCCCTTTCCCCCTCCGCCGGCCGCCGCCTTGACCAGGATGGGGAAACCGATGTCCCGGGCCGCACGTTCCGCTTCCGTGCCGTCTCCAAGCTGCGGTCCGGTGCCCGGCACCACCGGCACCCCTGCCTTCGCGGCCAATCTTCGGGCAGCCGTCTTTTCCCCCATCAGCTCCATGGCTCTCGGGGGAGGCCCGATGAAGCAGATCCCGCGGTCCTGGCAGCGGCGGGCGAATTCGGCGTTCTCGGACAGAAACCCGTAACCGGGGTGGATGGCCTCGGCGCCGCTGGCCTCGGCCGCCTGCAGAATCCTGTCCATATTCAGGTAGCTCTCCACCGAAGGAGAAGCTCCGAGGCCACGGGCCTCGTCGGCCAGGCGTACGTGCAGAGCCGCACGATCGCAGTCGGAGTAGACCGCCACGGTTGCGATATTCATCTCGCGGGCGGTACGCATGACGCGGACAGCGATCTCACCCCGATTGGCGATCAGAATCTTGGAGAACATGGTCGCAGAGTTCCTCAGGCCTCAAGGGAGACGGGAGACGAATGCCTCCACCCGCTTTCGGGAAGCGGAATTCAGAGGGAATCGCCGGGCGAACAGAGGCTCCAGCGATTGAACCTCCGAGGCCTTTCCCATCGGCAGTTGCAGGAAGAAGCTCAGATAGGAACGGTGGACCCTGGGGAATCGGGCCTTCAGATACAGGTGGCCGGCAACAAGGGCGGCATTCTTACGGACCCTAGACTTCACGGAGTCCCGGTTGGAGGAACTGGAGGAACCGGGGGAAACCGCCAGCGCGTCGGTGGAACGGCGCGCGGTCTCATGCAGCAGCACGAAAAAGGAGTGCATCGCCTCCCGACGGCTCTCCGGCAGCGGGGTCAGAACGTTAAACAGGACCTCGTCGCCCTGCTCCACCGGCACACCCAACCCCCTCCCCTTCATCACCGGGGTCAGAAAGACCTTGAATCGGGTCACTTCGGACCTGGTAACCCACGGCTCCAGGATGCTCATGCCCTGCGACGTCCAAAAGCGGGTGAACCACTTCACTCCCTGCTGGTCCCACTCGGTTCGGGCCTCCCGATAAAGCATGTAGAAACGGGAGAGCTCCTCCTCCAGGCAACCGGCAAACCGCTTGGCGAACTCCCGCTCCTGACGGGCCTGGAAGTGGTTTCTGAAGACCGGAATCAACCGGCGGCTGTTGCCGAACATCAACGGTTCCTTCCTGAGTCGGCCCTTGGGCCCGACCGGAATGGTCCGGGTGCGAAAATCGTAGTCGATCAAGGCCAGGGCTTGCCTGAAGGATGAGAGATCGTCCGCCAGGAACGGAGCCCGGATCAGAAAGCGAAGGCGAGGGCGTTGCCGGTAGTGCTGCTCCAAGGCATCGGCCTCCCGGTCCAGCCGGGTCTCTCCCACCTCCAGGTCCCGCTTGGCCTGCTCCATCCGCCGAACGTAGTCCTCGGAGAAGAGATTGAAGCGGTCTCCCCCAAGGTCGAAGTGGGCCAGGGTGTGGTAGATCACGTCCAGGTTGGGGTCGGACAGTATCCTGATCCGGCTGGAGTCGAAGGCAAAGAGCGGCCGACAGCCCCAGACCAGCACGGCTGCCAGTGCCAGCGATCCGAACAGAATGGGATGTCTTGGCAAGGTCATCTTCGAGAGGCTGCGAGGCTTGTCTGAAACAAAAGAAAAAAAGAGTTATCCACGAAGACACACGAAGGACCAC
>JAPPFQ010000363.1 GCA_028875135.1 Acidobacteriota bacterium | reverse complement strand
AAAACCGGTGTTGAAAACAAAGAACTTGCGCTTGCAAATGTCAAACATGGGCTAGGACCGGCAGGTCGGCCGCGGGGAAGTCCTTGGCCCGACGAATCGCCGGAAAACGTGCGTGGGCGAGAAAGGGACTGTTGAGGGGATTGCCTGGACGGTACTGCGTTCACTGATCGCCGCCCAGGCCTGCGGGAATCGCATTGTCACCAGGCCGGATACACTGCCTGTATGCACTCCGCGATCACATCACCGATCAGTTCCGCCTCCGGCGAGTCTGCCGGTGGCAGTCCTGAAATCTCGCTGTGGGAGGGGTCCGCTTCATACCTGCCCTCGGCTGCCACAAGCTTGTGTACAAAACGAAGACTGTCAAGTTCGCCAAGTACATATTGTTTCGTGTTGCCTACGTGCAACTCGGCGAGACGACCATTCCTGCGCATTTGCAATCTGCTTAGCCGCCGAACTTCCGCCAACTGCTGTCGCTTGGAAAATCCCTTGAAACATTCGAGCCAATTGATGGACAAGCTGGATTCCTGAAGTCGGAGTTGGAATGCTTCGCCACCGACGCTTCCGTCTTCGCGAACCAACGTCGGCTTCGCATAACGAACCACGTGGCTATCGTCGGTCAGGTCTTGACCTGTCATGGGTTCAACAGCGCATCGAGACCGAAGGCCCCTATGTGTCGCTTTACTCCGTCCAGCGTGTCTTTTCCGGCCACACGCGAAACACCCGATTTGGGAGGTCGGCTGGCGAAAATCACGAAACTTGCCAACTGGTCGCCACGAAACTGGATTCCGACATGACTTCCATCGTCACCGCTCCAGACAGCCCGCAGGTTGCCGTTTTCGAGAAGAACGACCGATGCTCGTCGGGTAGATGGCGCCGATTTGGTGAAGAAAAAAAAATCTTCTTCTGACGCCAAATTCAGCGCAATTCCTTCCACCTCACCATCGTCGCGCAGAAAATTCAGTCGTTCTTGGTAACCATTGACGACCGTTTGCAATTTCGTGCACGTGCGAAATCGGTATGGTCGATGTTCGACGTAAGGATTCGTGAGCGAATAGCGGTCCGTCTCAAGTGCTGCTGAATTTGAAAGAACACGACCGGAATGCGCCAGCAAGCAGCGAGGAGTATCAATCGGTCGAATATCTATTCCCGTCATTTCTCGTCTTCGTTCAGTTCCGCAGTGAAGCTGCTCATGTAGAAATCAGCTATACCTGGCTTGTCTTTTGGTCTTACTTCAAAGAACACGTGGTATTCCCGCTTCGGTTCGGACTTTGTGGGTTCCATCCATAGGTTGGTCTTCTTGAGAACATCCTCAATCTTAATCTCAACAGGTTGACCTGCAACAAGATAGAACACAACGGCCTTGAATGATGAACCCTTCATATAGACGTTCTTCACCTCGTATGGGTGCGAGGAGAAATTATCAGGATCGTGTCTCATAGTTTCCATCCCTGTGATCAACTCCTGCCAAGGGGAAAGTACTAAGACCGAGACGGAGAAATCTACTTGTCCTTACGTCGAAGACTAGCAAGCACACCAACCCCTATCAAGGGGAAAGTAGTGAGGTCGGCAAACACAACCGGGAGGACTTCCTGCCTACGGCCTGCGGGGTGGTCCCAGTCCCATGGCGCGGCGCCAGGCCGATATCTGCCCCAGGTGGTTCATTTCGTGGGAGGTCATCATCATGGTCACCATGTCGCCCACCGTGGGAAAGAATTTGCGCCGTCGTTCGTCGGCGAGAGGGGTGGCGAACCAGCCCGGGTCGGCTTTGAGCACGGCGGCGGTGACGCGCTCATGCTGCGCGGTCAGAAAGGAAAGCAGCTCCTCCTTGGAGGGATAGAGGGACGCGTCTCCCGAGGGAACCCCACCGGTGGCGAAGATCTGCGGCCATCCCTCCGGCGCTTGCGACTCCAGGCCGAACATTCCTGCCAGGCGGTTGGCGGTCATAGCCAAGTGGCCGAGCGACCAGGCGGGATGGTTGACCACGCCGGCCGGCTGCTCCACCATCTGCTGGGGAGTCAGATCCCCGACCAGTCTTTTGGCGACGTTGAGATTGAATCGATAGAGGTAGATCACATGCTGAATCATCGAAATCTCCTTTAATTGAGTCGGGCCGGGCACCCGCCGCAGCCGGCACGGGCCGGAGAGAGCGCCCACCGGATTTCTTGGCGTCTACAATACGTCGAAGATCAGGCGCACGCGGGGTTCACCGGAGGTGTTGTGGGCCTCGTGCTCGGCATTGTTGTTGAAGACCAACAACTCACCCTCCCCCATCACCACGAATTCACCCCGCGCAGTCAGTGGGCTGCCTTACGGACTCTTCAATGTGAGATGGAATCGATCGCGGACGCGGTAGTAGGCGCCGGTGTCATCGTGCACGGCTATCTGCGCTCTTGCTGAGACAGGTTGAAGCTCACAATGATCCGATCGGCGGCCTTGCCTTTCGCCC
>JAPPFQ010000450.1 GCA_028875135.1 Acidobacteriota bacterium | reverse complement strand
CTTTCGGGCCTACTACGCCATCCGCGGCCTGACCGACAGCCAGGGCCATCCCACCAACGCCGTCTATGGATTCGCGGCCATGCTGCGCAAGCTGATCCGGCAGCACCGGCCCGACTACCTGGCCGTCATCTTCGACACCGAACAACCGACCTTCCGGCATGAGGCCTTCGAGCAGTACAAGGCCAATCGTCCCAGAATGCCTGAAGACCTGGCCTCCCAGCTCCCGGTGATTCGGGAGTTCTGCCAGGCCATGCGGATCCCCATCCTGCAGTTGGACCGCTTCGAAGCCGACGACATTATCGGAACTCTGGCCAGGCAGGCCGGTGAGAACCGCTGGGAAACGACCATCGTCTCCAACGACAAGGACATGTTTCAGCTCGTGAACGACAGGACCCGAGTGCTTCACCAGTCCAAGACCGACACGCTCTTCGACGCCTCCAAGGTGGAGGAATTCTTCGGGGTCGCCCCTGAACGGGTGGTGGATGTGCTGGGACTCATGGGCGACAGCGTGGACAACGTCCCGGGCGCTCCGGGCATCGGCGGCAAGGGAGCCCGCGACCTGGTGCACCGCTTCGGCAGCCTGGAAGCCCTGCTGGAGCAAAGCGAACAGGTCACGCGCAAGACCTACCGCGAGTCCCTGCGGAACCACCGGGAGCAGATCCTGCAGAGCAAGGAGCTGGTCACTATTGACACCGCCGCGCCCATCGAGTTCAGTTGGGAGAACCTGCAGGTCCAGGATCCCGACCCGGACCGACTCCGGCCCCTGCTGGCACAACTCGGGTTTCAGTCCATGCTGAAGGAAATGGAGGGGGGCGCGTCACCAGCCCGGGAAAAGCCGGTCGAATTCCAGCCCCTGGCCTTCCCTCGCCAGCTCCGGACCCTGCTGGAGCAGGCGCGCGCAGCCTCCTCCTGCACCTGCTGGCTGGAATTCGACTCCGAGGATTCGCTTTGTCGCGGTCCCCGACGCCTGGCGGTGATGGCAGGGGAATCGGGTTGGACCCTTGACCTGGAAGACGGGGCCTCCCCGGGACTGGAGGATCTCAGGGAATTCTGGGAGGATGCGGAAATCGGCAAGGTCTTTTACGACGCCAAGCCGGCCCACCTGGCTTCCAGGCATCTCGGCCTGGAGTTGAAGGGGCTGCAGGGCGATGCCATGCTCATCTCCTACCTGCTGCAGCCCAATCGGAGCAACCACGGTTTGAGCGAAATCGCCTTCGCCCTGCTGGGGGAAGAGGCTCCACCGGAGGCCGGAGGCCGCTGCGCCACCGTTCAACGGCTTTTTGGAAAGTTGCAGCCCCAACTGGAATCCTCGGGGCTGAAGCAGGCTTACCGGCAGATCGACCTGCCATTGGTCGAGGTGCTGGCGGAGTTGGAGTGGAACGGGATTCGGGTCGATTCCGCCGTGCTTGGGAAGATGTCGGAGGATTTCGAGCGGACCGCCAAGTCCCTTACCCAGAGGATCTACGAGGTGGCCGGGACCGAGTTCAACCTCAATTCGCCCAAGCAGCTCGGAGAGATTCTCTTTGACAGGCTCAACCTGCCCACACCCCGAAGACTCAGGAAATCCGGTCAATATTCCACTTCGGTGGAGGTGCTGGAGCACCTGGCCAAGGACTACGAGGTGCCCCGCCTGATGCTGGAGTACCGCCGGATCGCCAAGCTCAAGTCCGGATACGTGGACGCTCTTCCCCGCCTGGTGGATCCTCGGACCCGGCGGGTTCATCCCTCCTTCCACCAGACGGTGGCCGCTACCGGCCGGCTGTCGTGCAGCAACCCCAACCTGCAGAACATCCCCATCCGCTCCGAGCTCGGCGCACAGATCCGGTCGGCTTTCGTGGCGGGCGAGGGCTGCCGGCTGCTGTCGGCGGACTATTCGCAAATCGAGCTGAGAATCCTGGCCCATCTTTCGCGGGACCCGGTGCTGCTCGATGCCTTCCAGAGGAACGAGGACATCCACACCCGGACCGCCAGCGAGGTGTTCGGCATCGATCCCCTGCTCCAGACCGGCGAGATGCGCCGGCGCGCCAAGGCCATCAACTTCGGCATCATCTACGGCCAGACGGCCTTTGGCCTGGCCAGGGAACTGCAGATCTCCCACCGCGACGCCCAGGAATTCATCCAGCGCTACTTCGAACGGTATCGAGGCGTCAAGGAGTTCATCGATCAGACGATTCAGGCCACTCGGCAAAGCCGGGTGACCCGCACTCTCTTCGGACGCCACCGGCAGATCCCGGACATCAACAGCCGCAATCCCGGCCTGCGCCAGTTTGCCGAACGGACGGCCGTGAATTCACCCATTCAGGGCACCGCCGCCGACCTGATCAAGCTGGCCATGATCCGCATCCACCGCGAACTGCGGGAACGCAAGCTCGAATCCAGGATGTTGCTGCAGGTACACGACGAGCTGGTCTTCGAGGTTCCCGCGTCGGAGATGGAGACCCTGCAGG
>JAPPFQ010000256.1 GCA_028875135.1 Acidobacteriota bacterium | reverse complement strand
GCCGAAGAGGAAGAGGAGCAGACTGAATTCAGCGTGATTCTGACCGGTTTCGGCGACGGCAAGAAGATCAATACCATCAAAGTGGTTCGCGAAGTGACCAGTCTGGGCCTCAAGGAGGCCAAGGACCTGGTAGACAGCGCTCCCAAGCCCGTCAGGGAAGGCATTCCCAAGGACGAGGCGGAAGCCCTCAAGAAGAAGTTCGAGGAGGCGGGAGCTGCCGTCGAACTGAAATAGCTTGAGAACCACGATTTCCCTAATTCGAATTTCCAAACCCACAATTCGACCTGCAAGTGCGCCCGGGATTCCGGTTCCCGGACGCGGCAGACTCGAAGGCAAGCCGGTTTTTTGCGTCGTCGGGGGACAGGCCGAGCGATGGCCTGCATTCCTGACCGGGTCTCCGGGTAAACAACTCAGGCTGAGCGCTTTCTACGCAATCTGAAGGAGTCAAGCCAATGGGCACTGCTTCAAACGGACATTCCAGGGAGCGAGTGAACTTTTCCAAGATCCTCACTTCCATTCAGATCCCCAACCTCATAGAGGTTCAAAGGAAATCGTACGAACGATTTCTTCAAATGAGCCTGCTGCCCGATGAGCGTGAGGATACCGGTCTGCAAGCCGTGTTCAATTCCGTGTTTCCCATCAGCGACTTTCGAGGTGTCTCCTCGCTGGAGTTTGTGGACTACTCGATCGGCAACTGGGAATGCAAGTGCGGTCAACTCAAGGGATTGCAGCACTTGAGAGTCCAGTGCCAATCCTGCGGGGCGGACATCGTGACCAACCCGTTCTCGGTCGACGACGTCGTCTGTGCCAAATGCGGAACCTACAACCGCAATGCGGCCAGGTTTTGCGACGACTGCGGCGATCCCGTCAGCCTCAAGCTGAAGTACGACGTAGCCGAGTGCCAGGAACGGGGAATGACTTATGCCGCGCCGCTGAAGGTGACTATCCGGCTGACGATTTACGACAAGGATCCCGATTCGGGAGGCAAAGCCATCCGGGACATCAAGGAGCAGGAAGTCTACTTCGGTGAGATTCCGTTGATGACCGAGAATGGAACCTTCGTGATCAACGGCACCGAGCGTGTTATTGTCAGCCAGTTGCATCGATCTCCCGGCGTGTTTTTCGAGTCGGCCAGCGCCAAGACCTACTTCCTGGGAAAGATCATCCCCTATCGGGGTTCCTGGGTGGAATTCGAATACGATCAGAAGAACCTCCTTTACGTTCGGATCGACCGGAAGCGGAAGTTCCTGGGGTCCATCTTCTTGCGGGCTCTCGGTCTGAAGAATGACGAGGAGTTGATCCGTACTTTCTATCAGACCGATACCATTGGCGTGGTCGAGCGGCGGCTAATGTGGAATGTTTCGGAACGCCTGATCGGCATGAAGATTTCCCATGACGTGGTTCATCCCGAAACCGGGGACGTGCTGAGCCATGCCGGAAAAAGAATCTCCCACAGCCAATACAATCACATCACCAAAGCCGGGATCGACCAGGTAGAGGTCAGCGCCCACGACCTGGAGGGATACTTTACCGCGGCTGACGTGGTGAATCCCGAGACCGGGGAAGTGCTTATTGAAGCCAATGAAGAACTGAAGGTGGCCGATGTCGCGGAAATCATCGATGCAGGCATCCCCCGGTTTTCCGTTTTCGAGCCGGAGCGAGACGATGTGGGGGTGGTGCTCAGCCAGACGATCAAGAAGGACAGCATCAAGACGTCCAAGGAGGCCTTGATCGAGATCTACCGCAAGCTCCGCCCCGGGGACCCTCCCACCCTGGAAACGGCCACCCACCTGTTTCAGGGAATGTTCTTCGATCCTCGCAAATATGATTTTTCCAGAGTGGGCCGCCTGAAATTCAACATCAAGCTGGGTCTCGAGACTCCCCTGGAGAAACGCACGCTGGATCCCAACGATTTCTATGCCGTCATTGCCTATCTGCTGAAGTTGCGGAAGAGCATCGGAAACGTTGACGATATCGACCACTTGGGCAATCGACGGGTTCGAGCGGTGGGCGAGTTGCTGGAGAACCAGTTTCGAATCGGCCTGGTGCGCATGGAACGGGCGATCAAGGAGAAGATGTCCGTCTACCAGGAGATCTCCACCGCCATGCCCCACGATTTGATCAATGCCAAGCCGGTGATGGCCGCGGTGCGAGAGTTTTTCGGTTCGAGCCAGTTGTCTCAGTTCATGGATCAAACCAACCCCTTGTCGGAGATCACTCACAAGCGGCGCCTGTCCGCATTGGGTCCGGGCGGCTTGAGTCGAGAGAGAGCCGGGTTCGAGGTGCGGGACGTTCACACCACCCACTACGGGCGTATCTGTCCCATCGAGACTCCCGAGGGGCCCAACATCGGGTTGATTTCTTCCCTGAGCTGCTATGCCCAGATCAACGAATTCGGATTCATCGAGAGCCCCTATCGAAAGGTGGAGAACGGGCAGGTGGTGGATACC
>JAPPFQ010000133.1 GCA_028875135.1 Acidobacteriota bacterium | reverse complement strand
CCGCAATACGCCGCCTCGGGAGGTTCCCGGTTCGCTGCTGCATCCGTTGGCCCTGATGCAGTCGCCGGTGGTGACCGATCGGGTCATCGCCAAGGAAGACAGCCGCCTGAAGAAGCTGCTCGACAGCTACGACAACGATCGGGTGGTCGACGAGATGTTCCTGGGGACGCTTTCGCGTCCGCCGTCGAGCGAGGAGAAAACGGTTGCCCTGGCGGCCTTGAACACGGACCGCGTCATGGGCGCGGAAAACTTGCAGTGGGCGCTGATCAACAGCGTGGAGTTCTTCTTCAATTACTAGCGGCGGGTATTCGGGCACGTTGTGCCGTGCCCCCGGTTGGCGGAGGTCGCGCCAGCTTGTCGCAGGGAGGTGTTCCGATGAGGGAGCCCAGGAAAGTAGGAGATCTGCTGAGAACGCGACGCGACTTGCTGCGGCTGGGCGGACTCGGTCTTCTTGGCGCCTCGATCGACGGGGTGTGGCCGCTGCAGGTATCCGCCAGGCCATCCGGCGCCGGGGTGCAGCCGCGCGGAACGGCTCGAAACGTTCTCTTCTACGAGATGTCGGGCGCGATCAGCCACGTCGACTCCTACGATTTCAAGGAGAGCGCGGGGACGGCCAAGGACCTCGCGACCACGCAGTTGGCGCCTGACCTGCACATGTCGCAACTCCTGTTGCCGAAGATGTCGAAGCAGATGGACAAAATGGCCGTGGTGCGATCCATGCAGAGTCATGAAGAGGTTCACTTCCGGGCGCAGTACTACTTGCAGACCGGCCGGCAGATGAACCTGGCGTTTGCGCGCGAGATTCCCGCCATCGGCTCGGTGATCGCGGCCGAATTGGAAGAGCGGCGGCGTCCGACCGACACCTTTCCCACCTACCTGTCGTTCAACCTGGAGAAGGGTTCAGCCGGGGCTCTCTCGACAGGATTCCTTCCGGCGCGATTCTCGGTGGTCGACATCAATACCGAGGCGGTGACGGATTCACCCTCGCTCGATCGGAGGGTGGTGGAACTGCTGGAACAGCGTTGGGCGCTCTTGAGCAAGTTGCGCGACGTCAGGCACAAGCGGCTTTCCGGTCTCGGGCGGAAGATGCTGGGCTACGACGACTTCTACGACGCGGCCTACGGCCTGCTTTCGGATGAGCGCTGGCCGGCGGCCTTTCGCATCACCGAAGAAGACAAGGAGCGCTACGGAACCCACCAGGCGGGGGTTTCTTCGATCCTGGCGCGGAACGTGTTGGCGCAGGATGCCGGAACCCACTACATCCACATCTGCCACTCCGGCTGGGACCACCACACCCACATTTGGGATCGCTCCAAGGACTCCAATCACTACACTCTCTGCGCCGAGTACGATCAGGCCTTCTCGGCCTTGCTCGAGGATCTTGCCAGGATTCGGTCGAAGACCAATCCGGAGATGACCCTGCTCGACGAGACGTTGGTGGTCAATATGAGCGAGTTCGGTCGGACACCGGGCCCGCTCAACAACATGCACGGGCGTGACCATCACAACCCGGTTTACCCGGCGCTGTTCGCCGGCGCGGGTGTGAAGGGCGGCGTGCGGCACGGGGCGTCGGATGCGGATGGCGCGACCTGCGCGGAGACGGGTTGGGCTCACAAGGAACAGCCTCGCAACGAGAACGTTCTGGCGACCATCTATTCGGCCCTCGGGATTGACTGGTCCAAGGAGATCCGCAACACGCCTTCGGGACGTCCCTATGTCTATGTCGATCCGCTGGGTGCGAACGGCTACATTTCGACGGATGAGATTTCGGAAATCTACGGATAGCTCTTGCGTAGATCAGCTTCGTTCTCCCAACCTTCAGTTGATTCAGTTCCCTGCAACGAGGACCGGCACCGAGGCCGGTTCTGCCTGCCACGGCGTAAGCGCCACTTTCTCTGGTTGTCCTGTTTGCTGGTCGGGGTCGCGGTGATGCCGCTTGGCGCCGTCGAGTCGGGGATGGTCTATGTCCCCGGCGGGGAGTTTCTGCGGGGACGGTCCCATTCGCTTCCCGATGATGACATGAAACGGCGGTCGACGCTGCTCAAGGACGATCGGCCGGCCAAGACTATCCAGGTCGGGCCCTTCTACCTCGATGAGCATGAGGTGACCAACGAAGCCTATCGGCGGTTTCTCGAGGCGACGGGGCGGCAACCGCCGTTCCATTGGGTGGACGGCGAGATCGCGGAGGGCCAGGAGAAACATCCGGTCGTGAACGTGAATTGGCATGAGGCGGCGTCCTACTGCGAGTCCCTGGGGAAACGCCTTCCCACCGAGGCCGAATGGGAGAGGGCGGCGCGCGGGCTGGGCGAAGGGGTGAAGTTTCCCTGGGGGAACGAGGAGCCGACCAAGGGCCGGCAGGCCCATTTCGATGTGCTCGACGGCACGCGCGGCGTCTGCCGGTTTCCGAAGAATACGTTCGGGCTGTGCGACATGGCGGGAAATGTGTGGGAG
>JAPPFQ010000478.1 GCA_028875135.1 Acidobacteriota bacterium | reverse complement strand
GTAACCGGCTCTTGAATTGCCGAACGCGGCTAGACCCTCTCGGTCGGAACCGATCCCATGAATTCGCCCCCGGAGAAACAAGGTCCCGGGCGGCAAGGCCGGCACAGACCGGGATACTCCCGCTCAGAGCGGGATGGCCCTGGACGGGTCGCGCCGCCATTGCGTTGGCTAGCGGTCTCGTCTGGCTACTGCTTGGCGTTTTTCACCAAGGATCCGAACGATACGTGGCCATCGACAATGTCTGTGCCTGGCCCAACCTGACCCTGATGCCGGACGGAAGCGTGGTGGCGACCATCTTCAACCGCCCCTATCACGGATTGGACGTCGGCGACGTGGAGTCCTGGTCCAGCCGTGACGGCCGCCTTTGGGAAAAACGGGGCAGCCCGGCCGTTCACGAGGGGCAAAGCAACCGGATGAACGTGGCTGCCGGATTGGCCCACGACGGATCCCTGGTGGTGCTGGCCTCGGGATGGGGCGGCCGTGATTTCAGGGAAAAGATTCTGCCCACCCTGGTGGCGAGATCATCGGACGGCGGCAGGAACTGGAGTCGATCCTTCGCGGTGCAGTTGCCGGAGGAGGTGGATTTCCTGATTCCCTTCGGAGACATCGTACAAGGGGAAGGCGAGCTACTGGCGGCCAGCTTCTACCATGAGATTCCGGGGAGGGCCAACGCCTACCTGCTGTTCAGTC
Organism: Acidobacteriota bacterium; assembly: GCA_028875135.1. Classification (GTDB taxonomy): domain Bacteria; phylum Acidobacteriota; class Terriglobia; order Versatilivoradales; family Versatilivoraceae; genus Versatilivorator. The sequence continues at coordinate 1,768 of JAPPFQ010000478.1, read as the reverse complement.
GAGACGATGGACGGAGTTGGGGGGAAGCCGTCAAGCTGGCGCCCCATGACTACAACGAGACGGCCCTGCTGCGGCTGCGCCCCCATCGCTGGCTGGCCGCCTCCCGGAGTCACGCCGACGGCCACCTGGCGCTCTATGTCTCGGAAGACGAAGGGAAACACTGGGCCAGGTCGGGGCTGCTGACCCTTCCCGGGCACCATCCGGCTCACCTGCTGGAGTTGACCGATGGACGCATCCTCCTGACCTACGGGATCCGGGAGAAAGGGCACCACGGCATCGGCTACCGCACCAGTGAAGACGAAGGCCGAACCTGGAGTCGTCCCACCCGGATCGTCAACCTCGAAGAAACCACCGACGGAGGATACCCCTCGACCGTCCAGCTGGCGGACGGAACCCTGTTGACCGCCTACTACAGCAACCGGGTGCCCCAGCACCAGCGCTACCACATGGGAGCGGTGCGCTGGGTTCTGGAGAAGGAGTAGCCCGGGTTTTTGCTCGTTTTGCTCGCTGATCGGGCATTGGGTCGGTTCCTTACCAACCCCAGTAACATTAGTCCTAAATATTGTTCTATTTTCCCTTCAAATTTCTCCGGTCCTGCAGGTCGTTTCTTGTTCCGTCCTTTTGTTCCGACACGCCTCACCCTGACGGCTGACCCTCGGCGGATTTCCCGTGATCGATTTCCGCAAGCTTGACTACGGCCAGGGGAAAGCGGCGAGTTCTTGCTGGACCAGGCCTTGAGGGAGATGCCTGGATTTGCCCTGTGCCGCGGCTTCTTGGGGGCCGCGACCGGTAAGGCGTGTGTGGGTGCCCGGTGATGGGGCCTTCAGCCGCCCGGCATCATCCACCCGGCCGGCCATACAATTTCACCCTCGTCGGGGACCAATTGCCGTGCCCTCCGTCCCGACCTGCCAATATTAGTAGGGACTTGGGAATCGCAAGTAGGGTACAAGAGTCACTCGACTATAAAATCATGAGGGCAATAAGAGCGTTTGGGCGGTTCCGACGCCCCATTTACTTGTCCGTCCGGGGTAAACCGCCGTCCCGGCGAGTGACGGGTATCCCTGCAGTTTTCCCCTCAGTGTTGCTGAAGGATCAATCATCATGAGCGACCAAGACGCGTTCGGGCGCATCCTGGAGTCGTTGTACGAGGCCATGCTGGACGATAGCCACTGGCCGGCCACCTCGGCCCTGATTGACGAGGCCTGCGGGATAGTGGGCAATTCCGTTGCGGTCGGCGAAGGCCCCAAGGATGATATCCGGGTGTTCTGCGCCGGGCTCTACTACCGGGGACAGCGCCGATTGGATCTGGAGCGCGAGTACCTGGAAGACTTCCACCGGATCGATGAGCGCATACCGCGACTGCGGCAACTGCCCGAGGGCCGACTCGTGCGTATCAGAGACCTGTACACGGCCGAAGAGTTGAAGACATCGTCTGCCTACAACGAGGCAATGGTGCGGGGCACCTACCAGAATGGCTTGAACGTGCGTCTGGACGTGACGGATGGCTCCTACATGACCTGGAACCTGGGTGATCGTGTCGGCTCGGGGGGTTGGGGGTCTTCCCAAATCACCTGGGTCACGCGGTTGCTGCCTCACATCCGACAGTTCGTCCGCGTCCGGCAGGCGCTGGTCCGGGCCGAGGCCCTGGACATGACCGTGACCGCCCTGCTCGACAATCCTCGGATAGGCGTCCTTCACCTGGACCGGCGGGGGCGCATCATGGCGGCCAACGATTGTGCCGTCAGCATCCTTCGACAGGGCGAGGGTC
>JAPPFQ010000583.1 GCA_028875135.1 Acidobacteriota bacterium | reverse complement strand
CGCCAAGAGCAAGGAGTTTTCGCGCAAGGCCGCCGAGGCCGGCCTTCGCTATGCCTGCCTGCAGTTCGACGGTATCGGCAACGCCGCCAACAGCCACCGCCAGATCGGTAATCTGTTCGACGTCAAGCTGAGAGCGATCAACAACATGCACGAAGCCGGCATCGAGATCGTTCTGGTGACCACCCTGATCAACGGCGTCAACAACGACCAGGTCGGCCCCATCATCCGGTTCGCCATGGACAACCCCAAGAAGATCTCCTTCATCTCCTTCCAGCCGGTCTCCTTCACCGGCCGGGATGAGGAGATCACCCCCGATCGCCGCCACCGCCAGCGCTACACGCTGTCACACATGGCCAGCGACGTGAAGGAACAGACCGGGATTGCGGAGCCGACCCGGGACTGGTTCCCGATCTCGATCATGGGCGGCTTTGCCGACTACGCCGACCTGGTCCACGGCCCCGACCGGGAATGGGGAACCTTCAGTTGCGGTTGCCACCCCAACTGCGGCGTAGGCACGGCCGTGATGATCAACAAGGAGAACAAGGAAGTGGCGGCCGTTCCCCAGTTCATCAATGTTCCCGGATTGATGAGCGACATGCGCATGATTACCGACGCGGCTCGAGGCAAGGTCTTCTCCAACTTCCTGATGGCCATGGCCCTGCTGAAGAACTACTCCCCCTTCAAGGCGCCGCCGAGTCTGACGCTTTCCGATATCCTCAAGAAGTTCGACAAGACCTGGAACACCTCCGGCAAGGCCGACGTCAAATACGGCAGGTCGGACCCCAGCCGAACCCTGGAGGACATTCAGAAGCGCCGCCAGGATCCCTGGAATTTCCTCTTTATCGCGGGAATGTGGTTCCAGGATCTCTTCAACTACGACTTCCGGCGTACCGAGATGTGCATCATTCCCTATGCCACCCAGGAGGGAGAGATCTCCTTCTGCGCCTACAACACCGGGGTGGGGTGGCGGAAGATCATCGAGAACATGCACAAGAACGCGACCGTGGCCGAGTGGTACAGGGAGCGCGGAAAGCACGAGGTGTTCGCCAAGGGCAAGAATGTCAACCTGGAGAGCTACGAGCACCTTCTCAAGGTGGACGCCGAGGATGCCGCCAAGGTGAGAGTCCTGGAGGATGCTCCGCAGACGGCGGCCGACGAGGCGCGGATGCGCAGGAAGGCGGCCCGGGAGGAGGCCAAGATGCGCAAGGTCTACGAGGAAATGGTGCTCAACAAGAAGCCGGACGAACTGGTCCAGATCTCGGTTCCCTCCAAGTAACGGCGGGTGGTGAGGATTGCGGCCGGTAGAGGCGATCAATGGGCTATCCGCGAGGGATAGCCCATTTTTTGGTTGGGCGGGAAAGGCGGAATAGCGGAAACATGGCTGCCGACAAGACCGTTTTCGAAAGCTATTTGCAACGGTTGGACGAGGGCGATTGGGCCGAGTCGCTGGCTCGCATCCTTCCCCGAATTCATCCGGTCGACAGCCGGGCCACCCGAATCTGGTTTGCCTTCTGGCCCCTGAAGCTCCGGCTGGCTCTGGACGGCTCCCCCGACCCGGACCAGGTGTTCAAGGAATTCCAGTTGGACGGGACGCCTCGTCTGGAACAGCAGATCGACGCCTCTGTAGCCTTTCTGTTCGGGTCGGCCTACTGGTCGGAGGTCAAGCGGGAAGTGGTGGCCTACGCCGAGGAGTCCTCGGATCCTCAGAAAGCAGATCTGGATGCCCATATCCTGGAGTTGGCCGGGCGGTTGGCCACCCGGCTTCAAGTGGAGCAGACCCTGTTGACGGGCATCGTCGCGGTGGGCGTGATGGTGCTGCGGCAGGTGGGGCTGTCTTCTCTGGCAGAATGCGCTGGAGAACCATCACCCAACGGGCGCCCGAAGTCGGCGGCCGCGGTATTGAAGTTGCGAAGAGGGCGGGGCTGGAAGTCCCTGATCTGGAAGTCCAGGAAGCACCGGGTGGACTTTGACGAGAGTGTTCCGGAGTCCTGCTACGAAGCCCTGGACGGTCAGGACCTGTCGATGGCCAGCGGCAGCGACCCCAGGGATTTTCGGGAGTCGGATCCGCGGCGGGTTGCCGGACCCGTGCCGGTGCAGTGCCGGAGCGGTGCTTGTGGTTACTGCTGGATCGGTGTGCTGGCGGGAGAGGAGAACCTTTCCGAGATGACCGCATTCGAAAAACGACGCCTGGAGTATTTCGGCTATGCTCCCGCGACGGAAATCGCCCGGAAGCACCCGGCAGTCCGATTGGCCTGCCAATCCAAGTGCTACGGGGACGTTTCCATCGTGGTTCCTCCCTGGAACGGCGTGCTTCAGGAACCCGCCCCCGAAGTTCCCCCCGACGCGGGGGATTGATTTTTCTGCCGGAATCGCTACAATAATTCCATCAAGCAGTCGTCATCGCTGGAAGGGCTGAAAGGAGCCGCAAACGCAATGCTGAAGATCACCGACAAAGCGCAGGGCAAGGT
>JAPPFQ010000309.1 GCA_028875135.1 Acidobacteriota bacterium | reverse complement strand
CTGTACTACCTGAACACGGTGGCGGCCCCCAACTGGAAGGAAGTGTTGACCGCCCTCAAGAACGCGGACGGAGGCGTGTTCACCTTCGAGGAAAGCCGGCGGCGCAGCTTTCCGAAGGAGGGTCAGACTCTGAAGGGCATGTGGTACATCAACGACCATGTGACCAAGCCCGGCTACTCCGCCAGTTGCGTTCTCCCCCCCGAACTGGCCGACGGAAAACCGGGCATGATCCTGACCATCGTGGGCGAGCGCAAAGGAAAGTACCTCCCGGCCCGCATGCAGGCCATCCGCTGGCGGCCTCTGCCGAGGTAGAAGGGCGCGGCATTTGCCGGCAAGAAAGAAAGGCGAAAACAGACCCATGGGAGTCTTGTCGGGTTACAGGATCGTTGAGTTCGCGGGCATCGGACCGGCGCCCATGGCGGCCATGCTGCTGTCGGACATGGGTGCCGAGGTGCTGCGCATCGACCGGGTGGAGGAGTCGCACCTGGGGATAATGATGGAGCATCGCTACAACCTGCTGTGCCGGGGCAGGCGATCGGTGGCCATCGATCTGAAGCATCCGGAGGGCAGGGAGGCGGCGTTCAAGCTCATCGCCGGCAGCCACGCCTTGATCGAGGGATTCCGCCCCGGGGTGATGGAGCGCCTGGGACTGGGGCCCGACGACTGCCTGGCCCGAAATTCCCGGCTGGTCTACGGGCGAGTGACCGGGTGGGGGCAGGACGGTCCGCTGGCTCAGGCTGCCGGCCACGACATCAACTACATCGCCTTGACCGGGGCGCTGAGCGGCATCGGAGAGCGGGACGGACCGCCGGTGCCGCCTCTCAACCTGGTGGGGGATTTCGGCGGCGGCGGAGTCTACCTGGCCCTGGGCCTGGTGGCCGGGATACTGGAGGCCAAGACTTCGGGTAAGGGGCAGGTGATCGACGCGGCCATGGTGGACGGCGCGGCCTCCCAGATGACCTATGTCTACGGCCTGCGGGCTGCCGGCCAGTGGACCGATGGCCGAGCCGAGAATACCCTGGACGGCGGAGCCCCCAACTACCGCGCATACGAGACCAGGGACGGGGCGCACATCGCCATCGGTCCGGTGGAACCCAAGTTCTGGGCCGGGCTGCTACAACGGATCGGAGCCGCCGAGGAAGATCTGCACGAGTTGGAGGACCGATCGAAGTGGCCGCGAATGTGCGAGCGCCTGGCTGAAATAATTCGCGCGCGGACCCGCGAAGAGTGGAGGCGGCTTCTGGAGGGCAGCGACGTCTGTTTCGCCCCGGTTCTCGACATGGGCGAGGCCCCTCGGCATCCCCACAACCGGGAGAGGCAGACCTTCGTGGAGGTGGAGGGTGTGCCGCAGCCGGCGCCGGCGCCACGCTTCAGCCGCACCCCCAGCCGCATCCAGCGTTCCCCGGCCAAGCCCGGCGAGCACACCCGGGAGGCCCTGAAGGATTGGGGGTTCAGCGAGACGGAACTGGACCGGCTGCAGAAAGAAGGGGTGATCGGACGGCGAATGGGGAGGAAGTAGGCCGCCTCTTGCGAAGAATGAAAAGAGCTATCCACGAAGGGCCGCGAAGAACCACGAAGGGCCACGAAGCGGGATGGATGTGCTGCATCAGCACGGGCCGCGACCCAGCAACCGTCCCGTGAGGGGCAAGAGGGATAGGAAGTGGCCCCCCCCGGGAGCGCGGGCGTCCCGCCCGCCCCAGTCCGGGCGTAGCCCGGCCTCGCTCCCCCGCCCGGAGCCACCCGAAACGGTCCCTCGGGTCCTCCTTATGTGGTGTGTCTTACCCCTTCCTGAAGGACTTCCCCCGGAAAAGGGCTTCCGCGCCCAGGTCTTCCTCGATCCTTAGAAGCTGATTGTACTTGGCGATGCGGTCGGTGCGGCTGGCGGAGCCGGTCTTGATCTGGCCGGTGTTCAACCCCACTGCCAGGTCGGCGATGAAGGTGTCCTCGGTCTCTCCGGAGCGGTGGGAGATGACGGCCGAGTAGTGGTGGGTCTTGGCCAGTTCCACGGCTTCGATGGTTTCGGTCAGGGTCCCGATCTGGTTGACCTTGACCAGGATGGAGTTGGCCACCCCGCTCCGGATGCCTTGCTCCAGGCGCCGGGTGTTGGTGACGAAGAGATCGTCCCCCACCAGTTGCACCTTGGCTCCCAACCTTTCGGTGAGCAGGGCCCACCCCTCCCAGTCGTCCTCGGCCAGGCCGTCCTCGATGGAGGCGATGGGATACTGGCGCACCCAGTTCTCCCAGAATTCCACCATCTCTTCGGCGCTCTTCTCGGACCCGTCCGACTTCCTGAAGCAGTAGCGCCCCTCTTCGAAAAACTCGCTGGAGGCCGGGTCCAGGGCGATCAGCAGGTCCTCCCCCGGGGTGAAGCCGGCCTGGGCGGCCGCTTCCAGAATGACCTCGATGGCTTCCTCGTTGGAATTGAGGTTGGGGAAGAAGCCGCCCACGTCACCCCCCGCCGTGCGGTATCCCCGTTTTTAAAA
>JAPPFQ010000002.1 GCA_028875135.1 Acidobacteriota bacterium | reverse complement strand
CGAGGCCTTGCCAGTGTTGTGCGGGCGGGACGCCCGCGCTCCCGGGTGGGCTTCATCCCGTGACGTCGTCGCAGCAATCGGCAGTTTCTTCCTCGGGTGATCCCCACCGCAGGAGGCGGGCACGGCTACTTTGGCCTGCGTGGCGGGGTTGTGGAGGGACGGCTGAGAACGAACAGGGCCACGCCAAGGCAGATTAGGATCAGCAGCACCTGGATGTAGGGCGAGCCGACCACGAACCACACGCTGTAACCGACCAGGCCGAACATCAGCACCACCGAGGCCGCCTTGGCCGCCGGGCGGATCACCTGCCCGTTTTCCCAGTCGCGCAGAACGGGTCCGAAGCGCCGGTGGGCCCGCAGCCAGCGGTGAATCCGAGGCGAGCTCCTGGAGAAAAAGAAGGCGGCCAGCAAGACCAGCGGAGTGGTGGGAACCAGGGGAAGGAACATCCCTGCGAATCCGATCGAAAGAGACACAAGTCCCAGGCCCAGGTAGAGTTTTCTGATCATGGATCCAATAGCGAAAACCGGTCGTTTGTGGGGGTTTGAACCTGGGGCACTGATTTTTGCTCGCTTTCACTGGAAAGAAATTGACAGAAATCCGGCACAGGCGATACGGATATCCGTATGAAAACGACGCTCAACCTTGATGACCATTTGATCCGCACCGCCAAGATCCGTGCCGCTCAGCAAGGGGAGACCCTGACGCGACTCATCGAACGCGCTCTGCGAGATTACCTTCAAGCCGGCCCACCGGACTCGGCGCGTCAGTTTCGGGCCGAGTTGCTGACCAAGCGAGGCCAGGCGGTTGCCGAGGGCAATCTGGACGACCGGGACGCGCTCTACGAGCGAATGGATTCGCCCGATTGATTGTGGCCGACACTATCCCCGGATCCGCTCACCTTCCCAGTCTGGCCTTGATGCCGCCCACTCCGACCGTGACCAGGCAGCCTATCAAGGTGTGCCAGGTGTAGTCGACCTGTGTCAGGGTCAGGACCAGGGCCATGGCCAGAATGCCGGACAGAAAACCGGCCAAGGCGTCTCCGGGCTTGGGCCGCCGTGACAGAAGCCCCAGAAAGAAAATTCCCAGCAGGCTGCCGTAAGTCACCGAGGCGATGCGCAGCCCCAGCTCCACCACCGGGTTGCGGGTGTCGGTGAAGAGCATGGCCCCACCGATGAGGGCCAGCCCCCAAAACAGGGTGAACGCCCTGGACCAGAACATCTCCTGCCGGGAGCTGAAGCCGCGGGCTCGTTCGGAAAGACGAAACAGGTCCAGGTAACTGGAGGAGGCCAGGGAGCTGATGGCCGAGGAGAGGGTCCCCATGGCGGAGGCCAGCACGCCGGCGATGACCAGCCCGGCCAGCCCGCTGGGGAGCTGCTCAACGATGAACTTGGGGAACACCTGGTCGGAACTCTGCAATCCAAGTTGGGTGAGGTCGGCGCCGCCGTAAAAGGCGAACAGGCACAGCCCCAGCACCAGGAAGAAGGCGAACTGGAGCACGATGACGGCAGCGTCCAGAAGCAGGGCTTTTTGGCTCTCCCGCGCGGTTCGGCAGGCCAGCAGGCGTTGAACCAGGAGTTGATCGGTGCCGTGGGAAGCCATGGTCAGAAAGATCCCTCCCAACAGGCTTCCGGTCAGGGTGTATGGAGAGGTCAGCCATTCCATCAGATCCGATCCCCCGAAGGGGTTGAGCAGAGAGAGCTTGTCCGCGCCGGAGGCGGTGCTGAATCGGACCACGTCCGTCCACCCCTGGGGCAGGTGGTTCAGGATGAGGGCCATGGCCACGCCGGCCCCGGCCAGGTAAATGAAGGTCTGCACGACGTCCATGGCCACCACCGCCTTGAGTCCCCCCAGGTAGGTGTAGATGAGGGTGAAGACTCCGATCAGGAGGATGCTTGCCGGGTAGCTCAGGCCGGTGATGAGATGGAGGGGAATGGCCGAGGCGAACAGGCGGACCCCGGAGGCCAGCACTCGGGTGACGATGAAGACGGAGGAGGTCAGCCGGCGCAGGGGCAGGCCGAAGCGTTTGCCGATGAAGTCGTAGGCGGTTTCCAGCTCCCCTCGATAGTAGGCCGGAATGAAGAAGAGGGCCACCAGGCAGCGTCCGGCAAAGTAGCCGAAGGCCAGTTGCAGGAAGTGCAGGTTCCCCTGGTAAGCCAGTCCGGGAACGCTGATGAAGGTCAGGGTGCTGGTTTCGCTGGCCACCACCGAGAGCCCCACCGCCCACCAGGGGAGGGCCCGGCCGCCCAGAAAATAGTCTCGGGAAGACTGCTGGCGGCCGCCGATGCGTGTGCCGATCCAGGCCACCCCCACCAGGTAGACGGCGATAATGGCGTAGTCGATAGGGTCGAGGCCCATGGTCGGAGGAGTCTCAGTGGACGGTCTGGCCGGAAGGGACGGCCCGACTCCGAACCTTCAATCTCTTCGCCATCTTACAAATAAGTGCCGCCCCTGCCCTGTCGGTCAGATCATCCGAGAGTGAAACAAGAGAAGT
>JAPPFQ010000626.1 GCA_028875135.1 Acidobacteriota bacterium | reverse complement strand
CCGTGTGAGCTGAAAAACCATGTTCAAGCTGGCTTCGGCAACCGCTTGTTTGCCCCCGACCTGCCTGACTTTTCGGACTTCCAGCGTTTTGCCCTCGATCTCCATCAACCCCATCTTCAGAATTCTCGTTCGGGCGGTGTCGGGGCTGAGCTTGCGGGAAGAGGCACAAGCGGCAAGGCAGCAGACGAGCGCCAGCAGCGCAATAATCCGAAACCCGTTCATGGGGGAATCATCCTAAGCTCTGCTCGGGCGAAGTGTCAAGGCGGCGGCGCAGCCGGCATTCCGGTTTGAGGTCAGGCGAGGCTGTGCCTGAAACCGCTAGGCACATCGAACGGAAGAAGAGATCCGCGAAGGGACGCGAAGAGAGTGACTGGGGAAGGGTCGATTGCCGTTCAGGATTGGGAATGAGAAGCTACCTTCTCAAGGCGTGCCGGCTCTGAGGAGCTGGACGTGGACGGCGCCGTTGACCTGCTGGGAAACTTGCAGGGCCTCCTGCACCACGGGGCGGCAATCCTGGGGCACCTTTTCGATGGTCTGGATCAGGGAGAAGTTGATCTTCTGGGTAGATTTCAGGAGTGCCTTCAGGAGTTTCTGACCCTTTTTCTGGTCGGGGTCTTCCCTTGCAGCCAGGTCGTCGGCTCGGTTCAGTGCCAGGGCATACCCGTTCAGGTACTTCCGGGCCTGTTCCTGATCGCATTTCCGAACCAGGATTCGGAACTGCTTCAGCCGGTCAAAAACGATGTCCAGGTATACGCCCAATTGCTTTCGGGGGGTCTTGGCCTTCTGCAGGGCCTCTTCTTCCGATGGGGAGAACTCCTCGGGGGAGAGAGCGTCCTCCGAGGCCCAGGAATGGTGAGCCAGGCCGAAAGTTGCCGCCAATATGCCGAGGGCGACCAGCCCGCGAAACAAAGGGGTGCGGTATGAAACGGTTGGCGGCAGCAGGGGATTACCTCTCGTTCATGGGAATGTAGGGTGCCGGATGAGCGGGGCCGGTGTAGTCGGCCCTGGGCCGAATCAGGCGGTTGTTGTCCAGTTGCTCGAGCACGTGAGCGGCCCAGCCGGAAATGCGGCTGACTGCGAACAGCGGGGTGAACAGGTCCACCGGGATCCCGAGGTTGTAGTACACCGTGGCGGAGTAGAAATCCACGTTGGCGTTGATGTTCTTTTCCCGCTTCACCACCTCTTCGATCACCCGGGAGGTTTCGAACCACTTGCGGGTGCCGGAGCTTTCCGACAGGTCGCGGGACATTCGGCGCAAGTGGGTGGCTCTCGGGTCTTCGGTCCGATAGACCCGGTGTCCGAAGCCGCTGATCTTCCGCTTTCTGGCCAGGGCTTCCTGGATATAGGTTTCGGCTCGCTCGGTCTCCCCGATGTCGATCAGCATTCGCATGACATCCTGGTTGGCCCCGCCGTGCAGGGGGCCTTTCAGGGTTCCGACGGCCGAGGCAATGGCGGAATGGATGTCGGTCAAGGTGGCCACAGTCACCCGGGCCGCAAAGGTCGAGGCGTTGAACTCATGGTCGGCATGGAGGATGAGAGCCACGTCCAGGGCCCGCTCGGCGGTCGCATCGGGCTTTTTCCCGGTAAGCATGTAGACGAAGTTGGCGGCATGGGAAAGCCCGGAATCGGGGCTGACGGGTTCCTGGCCGTTGCGGATGCGGTCGGCCGTGGCCACGATGGACGCGATCTGGCCGGTCAGACGATAGGTCTTTCTCAGATTGGCCGGTTTGTCGTTTGCCGCGACGTCGGGATCAAAATGGGACAGAGCCGAGACGGCCGTGCGCAAGACATCCATGGGGGGAGCGTCGCCGGGCAAGCTGTTCAATAACTGAATCACCGGCTCCGGCAGGGCCCGGCTGCGACCCATGACCGCTTTCATTTCGTCCAGTTCCGTTTGCTTGGGAAGGCGGCCGAACCACAACAGGTAGCAGACTTCCTCAAAGGTCGAATGCTCCGCCAGATCGTGGATGTCTATGCCTCGATAGGACAGAATCCCCTTTTGTCCGTCGATGTAGCAGATGGATGAGGTCGCCGCCACAACATCCTGCAAGCCTTCCTTAAACCTGGACATTCACCACTCCTTCTCCAACCTGTCAAGTGACCGTGCGATGTGCTTCCTGCGGGAAAACCGGCGGGGCCAGCCTGAAACGGGGCACGCGGTCTGAAAGCGAGGCCGGAATTCTAAACCAAAGCCCTCGGTTGTGGGAAGGAAATTCGTGACCGGGCCGCTCAGGCAGTATCGGAAATGAGAGGCTGAGATGCTCCAATAGCTTCGGCCACGACGGCACGCAAATGGAGTCCGAGTCCGCTATTTTTCGGCCTGCCGTATTGGTTTGGTTCCGATTGCCCGTTGGTACGAATCAAAACTGTGCCTCTTTCAGCCGTTGATAGGGGGCAGAACCAATGATCCGGCTATTTTCCTGCGCCAGGTCCCAGGGCAGTTTACCGTTCTTGGTCCGAACCGTCGGATCGGCCCCGGCCTTGAGCAGAGC
>JAPPFQ010000364.1 GCA_028875135.1 Acidobacteriota bacterium | reverse complement strand
GTGGAGCGGGGCGTGCGCTTCGTGCAGATCTACTCCCGGGGCTGGGATTCCCACCAGGACATCGCGGGCCAGCACCGGCTGCGGGGCCTGGAAACCGACAAGCCCATGGCCGCCCTGCTGAAGGATCTCAAGCAGCGAGGTCTGCTGGATCAGACCCTGGTGGCCTGGGGAGGCGAATTCGGCCGCACTCCCCAGAGCCTCCCCCTCAACTGGAAGGAGCCGGGACGGGAACACAACAAGACGGCCATGCCCATGTGGTTCGCCGGCGGCGGCGTGAAGGGAGGAACGGTTGTAGGGGCCACCGATGAGCTGGGCGAGAAGGCGGTCGAGAACCGCTACCACCTCCACGACCTGCACGCCACCTTCCTTCACCTGATGGGGTTGGACGACATGCGCCTGACCTATTACCACGCGGGCAGGTTCAAGCGCCTCACCGACCTGGGCGGTAAGATCATCAAGGAGATGGTTTAGCCATGAACAGCCAACTTTCGCGCAGGAGGTTTCTCGAAGCCGCGGTCGCGACCGCAGCCTGGTCACGGGGCGGGTTTGCCGCATCCGGCCCTGCTAGTGCTCCTCCAGTCAAGCTGGGCAGTCTTTCTCCCAGGGGCTCGCGGCGCATCCTCTATGTGAGCGACCCGTCCAGCATCGCCCGCAGGCACCTGCCCGATCCGGTATCCGAACAGGACCTCAGGAAGTGGGTCGACACCCTGGCCTCGTCCCGGGTGGATCTGTTCATTCAGGAAGCTTACACCCAGGGCTGGACCACCTACTGGCGCAGCCCCCGGTTCGACTATGACGCCAGACCCCAGCACCGTCGCTTCCTGCCCCTGCTGGATCAGGGGAAGCAGCCCCTGGGAATCCTGCTGGATCAGTGCCGCCGCCGGCGCATGACCTTTCTGGCCGGTCTCCGGGTCAACGACAATCACGGCCACGTCTCCATCCGCCAGGGCGTGGGAGCAGGCGCCGGTTTCCTGGTGAACAACCCCCAGTGGCAGATCCGCGAAACGCCGCCGGGTCCCTACTACGCCTTGAGCACCCCCTTCGATTTCACCTTCGACCCGGTGCGGGAGTATCTCTACTCGGTGACCGTCGAGCTGGTCGATCGTTTCGACGTGGACGGCCTGGAGCTGTGCTTCCGGGATCACTTCTACTTCCCGCCGGGCAAGGGGCCGGAGCGCAAGGGCCTGATGACCGGGCTGGTGAAGCGCATCCGCCGCATGCTGGACAAAAAGGGAAACGAAAGGAACAAAAAGCTGCTGCTGGGGGCGCGGGTCTTCCAGACGCTGGAGGAGTGCGACACCATGGGGCTGGACGTGCCTGCCTGGATCGCGGAGGAGCTCATCGACTACATCTCGCCCGCCGATACCATGTACTGCGAGCCCAATTTGCCCCTAGAAGCCTTTTCCCGGCTGACACGCTCCGGTCCCTGCCTGCTGTACCCGGGGCTGCTTCCCTGGAGCAGCATCCGCATGAGGCGCCGCCTGGGGGGCCAGCCCATCACCCTGGACCAGCAGAGAGCCCTGGCCATGAACATGTACGGCGCAGGCGCCGACGGCATCTTCTTCTACAACCACTTCGTGCCACTCTCCTGGGCGCCTTTCTACCCTCATATGCTCCGGGGCCTGGCTGAAACCCGGGAACCGCGGGACCTGACCCGGGGCAACCGCCACTATGTCTTCGAGCCGGTTTGGGCCGGGTGCCTGGGGTTCGGCGTGGACAAGACCGCTACCGGAGTGGTCAAGGCGGACAAGATGGTGCTGAAACGGGGAACTCCGGGGGCGGAGGGGAAATATCGATTCCGCGTCTGCGAGCACCTCGGGCGTGCCCGCGGGGCCTCGCTGCTGTTTCGAGCCTATCATGCCGTCGACGCGGACCGGTTCCAGGTCCGGGTCAATGGTACGCCGGTACCCGATTCGCGACTGCGACGGCGCAGCGACGAGCGACGCTCCGACCTGAAGGCCATCGTCGACCCCAACTCCACCAGCAGCTCCGGCTTGCCCCCGGTGCCCGATCTTCCCGGCCCCTTCTCCACCTTCTGGTTCGACCTGACCGAGCCCCCGGCCCAGTTCGGCGACAACTGGCTGGAAGTGACCCTGACCCACGGCGACCCGGACCAGACCCGGGACATCCTGATCGACGAGGTGGAAGTCTTCGTCACCGCCTGAGGGGGAACGGAAAAGAACCCGAAGGCAGGACGGCGAGTGTCCTGCGCCGGACAACCCTCCTGGATCATTGGTGATATTCGAGCCACCCGTTCCGCCGAAGATAAGGTAGGGTCAACCGTCAAGGGCGGTTCCTCATTCCGCGCCCACGTACGATTTCCAATATATAGTTCTTCCATTTACTCATTACATTGAGTAAAATTACTTAATATGATGAGTCATCGGGACTATGTTCGCCCTCAGGGAGCGGAACTGCTCCGTCGTCTGAAGGAGCCCAGAAGATTCCTGCAAGTGATCGCGGGAGCGCGGCAGGTGGGCAAGACGACAATGGTT
>JAPPFQ010000083.1 GCA_028875135.1 Acidobacteriota bacterium | reverse complement strand
TTCATCCAGGGATGCACGTTGCACTTGACCGGAATCATGACCTCCTCGCGAGGAAACTTTTTCATCTTCGGCGGCACGTTGGGAGCCATGGATTCGTTCCACTCGCGATTGTTCCTGGGTGTCGGATGGACGTTGTGGGTGGTGGGATCGCTGTTCAGGATTCTGACCGGCTGATTGATCTGGACGCCCAGCATGTGGGGCAGGTAGATGCACCCCTTCTGATCCAGGATTGCCGGATCGGTGGGCGTCTCGAACATCATGCCCTCCAGGCCCTCCTTGACGTATACGAAGACGTGCCGCAGCGTCTTGTTGTCGTTGGGAACCACCACTTCGGAGTAGACAGGCTTGGTGTGCAGGCCGGCGCAGGCCGGTTCCGCGTCCATGGCCAGCCGCCTGGCCCTGGGCAGGTCGCCTTCGAAGAAGACCTTGCCGTTGACCGTGGCCGCCGTGGCGGGATCCACCCTGGTGACCACTGCCGGAGCTTCGGTCCCGTCGACTGCATCCAGATCTTCGTCGTCGATGTCGACGCTGCCGCAGGCCCCCGCAAAAAGAGCCACCAGCAGCGCAACGGGCAAGCACAGGTAATTCTTCAACCGCATCATAAAGACCTCTCTGACCTCATGATAAAAAGTTGGGATCGGGGCGAAACCGGGGGAGCGGCCGCCCCATCACCCGATGATTAATGTAACACTTCCGGCCCTCAAATTCGAGGGCGGTCCCGGCGATTGCCGGGCGCCCGGCTAACGGCTGGCAACCGTGGTTGCCGCCGCGGGCATTCGGGACATGAGTCGGCGCTGCTCCTGAGGGGTCAATTGGAACATGTAACGCACCAGCAGTTCGGCGTGGTCCTTGTCGTAGTCCCTGAAGCCGGGAGGCAGCGAACCGGCGAAGACCCAGCGCTCGCCATCCCTCTGGAACAGTCCGGACGGCATGGCCGTGCCCGGAGCGATCATCTCCGGCATCACCATCCACCGTTCGGTCCAACCGGGCTTCAGCCTTTCCTTGGCCAGCAGGAAATTGGGCGCGGTGGCGTTGCGGTCGTGAGCCGGGTTCCCGGTGGCATGGCACCTCAGACAGGGCGCCGCCTTGGAGGTGAAGAGTTGCCGGGCCAGTTCGAGCTCCCGGTTGCTGAGCGGTTCCAGTCGGGTTGGAATATAGGGCCGGTCCTGAGCCGCCAGGGCTTCGAAGAAGCGCACGATCTTCTGAATCTGGCTGTCGGAAAAACGGAAGGTGGGCATGCGGGCGTGGAGATAGCCGCGCACGCCGTTGCGGTCGGTGCGCCGGGCGTCCATGGCCGGGTTCCGGAGAAAACGCGCCAGCCAGTCCGGATCCACCCGAGCGCCCTCGCCGACCAGAGTCGGCGGAAGCTGCTCCTTCCAGTCCGGGTCCTGATAACGGGCCATCCCGGAAAGATCGGACTGCTGTCCGGGCCGCACCTGGTGGCAGCCCATGCAGTTGTAGCGCTTCACCAGCCACCAGCCTTCCCGAATATCCTGTCCCCGATCGCCGGGAACGTAGAAGAAATGTTCCGGTAGCGTGGAGTCGACGCTCCCCAGCAGAAAGGTGGTCAACGCCGTGATTTCCTCGTCGGTCAGCTTGAAATTCGGCATCCGGAGCTCTTCCAGAGGGGTCTTGATCTTGCCCTGGTCGAAGATGGACGGGTCTTTCAGCTTGCGCTCGAAGAAGCCCTTGTGGTTGTACCAGCCGTCATGCTTGGCCTCGTGGGTCAGCAAGGCGAAATCCAGCCGCTCGATGGGTTTGCTGCCCTCGCGGGTCAACTCCGTTCCAATGCGTCCTTCCTCCTCGAAGCCGGAGATTTCGTGGCAGCCGGCGCAGCCGAAATGCTTGACCCACATGGAGCCTTCGCTTCTGAGAGCAGGATCGTCCAGGTAGTCGGCCTCAGGATAGGAGGCGTCGGCCTGTTTGAGCGTCACCAGGTAGCTGGCAATGTCCCGGGTTTCCTGCAGGCTGAGCCGCAGGCTGGGCATGACCGACAGCGGCTGGCGCTCTTGGGGGTTGTGGATCCAGGGAACCAGGTAGTCGTAGTGCACCTTCTCCCCCACCCGCGACAAGTTGGCCGCGAAGGAGCTTCCCTGGGCCGCATCCCCTTCGCCCACGGCGTGGCAGCCCATGCAGCCCCGGGTCTCGAACAGCTCCTTGCCCCGAACGGCGTTCCCCCGGGGCTGTCCGGGCAATTCCCCTTCGATCCCCGTCTGCCAGACGAAGGCGGCAATGGCGCGGCGCTGTCCCTCGTCCAGGCGAAAGGCCGGCATCTTGGTGGAAGGCCGGTAGGCGTGCGGGTTTTCCAGCCAGATCGGGATCCACTCCTTGCGCATCTTGAGGCGGACTTCCTTCAAGCTGGGTCCGATATTTTTCTGTTCAATCTGCAGGTCCGCGGAACGCACCTCCAGGCGCTCCATTTCGTGGTCCAGGTTGCTGATCTGCTGCTTGAGCTCATCCGCTCGGGCATAGAACCGCTGGGCCTCCGCGTTGTCC
>JAPPFQ010000718.1 GCA_028875135.1 Acidobacteriota bacterium | reverse complement strand
TGCCAGTTCTGGCGGATCACCGTGATGTAGATGCGGCGGAGCTGATCCCCACTCAGAAGGCGCTTCGGATGTAGGCCCATCGCTTCGCCCAGGGCCAGCACGTCGGCTTCGCTGGTCTCCAGCACCCGGGCAATCCGGGAGGTGTTGGCCAGCTCCCAGTTGCGCCACACGAACCGGAAAACACGATTGGGGAAATGGGGCTCCGGAATGGGCGGGAGCGAAGCCGTGGGAGGATCGCCGGAGCGGCAGCGGCTGAGGCCGAGAGCCAGCGGGCCCAGGTAAAGAAATTCCCGGCGTTGCATGGATTCCCCTTTCGCGGTTGCAGCGTCGCAGTCCGTTTTTCGGCGCCAGCGGGTCTTTTCCGGAAAAGCCTAACACCCAGGCCGGACGGCGGCAATAAGGATGCAGTCAGGGTGGTAGAATGACCGCCCATGTTCTCAACCCTTCATCCACTCGACCTGGCCGTCCTGGCCGTCTACTTCCTGGTGGTGACCTTTCTGGGAGTGGTAGTAGGCAGGAGAAAGACCAGGAACCTTCGCGACTTCTTTACCGCCGGAGGCAAGTGGGGGTCCCTGGTGGCCTTCATCTACGTCTTTGCCTCTTCGGTCGGGGGAGCGGAGGCGGTGGTGGTGGGCGGTGCGGCCTACCGGAGCGGCCTTTCAGGCGTTTGGCTCTGGTTTGCCGGAGGCGTCGGCCTGATCGTCTACTACATCTTCGCCCCCATCTACAAGCGGGTGCGGGTGTTCAATCTGGCCGAGGTCTTCGAGATGCGCTTCGGCCCGGGGGTGGCCACCTGCATCGCCATCATGGGGAGCGTTCTCAGCCTGTTTGTCATCGGCACCTTCGCCCTGGCCGTGGCCAAGACCATTGCCGGGCTGACGGGATGGTCGGTGGAAATCACCCTGCTGGCCGCCTGCCTGGTGGTGGCCCTCTACGTGGGATCGGGCGGCCTGATGTCATCGCTGCTGACCGATCTGTTCCAGGGAGTCCTGTCGCTGACGGTCTTCTGCTTCCTGCTGTTGCCCTTCCTCTGGGGGGAAGTGGGCGGGTTTCAGGGGCTGGTGAATGTCGAGCCGGAACGCTGGTCGCTCTTCTCGGAGGAGATTCCGCTGACTTACGTGCTGGCCCTGATCCTGGGCGGGCTGGGGGCGGTGGCCACACCCATTCTGTTCAGTTTCATGGTGGTGGGCAGGGACGAGCGGGCGGCCACCCAGTGCGCATGGAGCCACATCTGGAAGCGAATCATGACGGTGCTGTTTGCCGTCTATGGGATCATGTTCGCCATCTACAAGCCAGGGCTCCACACCCAGCCCTTGCCCCAGGACACCGAGCTGGTGTGGGGGATCGTGATGAAGGAGATCGTTCCCGCCGGCCTGCTGGGGTTGCTGGTGGCCAGCTTCTTCGCCGCCCTGATGTCCACGGTGGACACCGTGGCCACCGCCAGTTCGGCCATGACGGTGGACTACCTGTTCAAGAAGCGCTGGTTTCCGGGTCGCAGCCAGGCATTCTACCTGCGGTGGGCCCGGGTGGGCGGGGTGGTGGCCGTCCTGCTGGCCTACCTGATCACCCTGCAGTTCTCCACGCTCAAGGAGATCGTCGAGTTCCTGGCGCCGCTCCAGGGATTCCTGGGCATCCCCCTGTTTTTCGGGATCGCCTGGAGAGGAGCCAATCGGCGCGGGGTCTGGTCGGCGCTGGCGGTGGGAATCGGCCTGCTCTGGATCGTGCAGATCTTCCATGACGGGCCGCCCAGCACCAAGGTTCCGATGAGCGTCTTTCCCCCGATCGGGGCGGCCGCCTTGACCATGTACCTGGTCAGCCGGCTGACGCGGCCCGAGTCGCAGACACGCCTGCAGCGCTTCTACTGCATCCTGAATACGCCGCTGGGACAGGATGAGCGATTGAGCGCCGTGGGAATCCGGCTGCCGGCCATGGAGGGCTCGGACGGAGGCGCCCAGGCCGAAGAGGAGCTGGATGAGCCGGCCTTGGCGCAACTCTATCGATCCTATTCCACTCGGAAGATCTGCGGGCGAGAGAGCTCGATCGAGCTGGTCCGGGAGCCGGGCCTGGAGTGGTACTACCGGGGTCTGCTCTGGTTCACGCTGTGCTGCGCCCTGATGGTGTCCCTGGTCTGGGCGGGCTCGGCGCTGATGGTTTTTCTAAGCTCGCAAGCGGGGGGGTAGCCACTGTTGGCTGGAAACCGGTTCAAAGTCGAGCATGGGCAAATTTTTTATTCACATCGATGCACAGGATGCACAGGATTTTTCCCATTTGAAACAAACTCCTGCGCCTGGTGGCTGGAAACCGATTCAAAGTCAAGCCCGAGTAGAGGGCTTACTCACATGGATGGACAGGATGGACAGGATTTTTTCAGGTAACGGTTAGCTTCCAATGCCGGGAATCCGCAAGGCCGCATCGGAACATCGCCTGAGCTGGCTTCTCGTGCAGGAAGCTCTCCTCCTGTTAATCCTGTGCATCCTGTGCATCGATGTTCAACAA
>JAPPFQ010000232.1 GCA_028875135.1 Acidobacteriota bacterium | reverse complement strand
GTGAGCGCGGTGGTCCGCACCACCACCCCCACGGCCGTCCCCGAAGGACGCGCCGGACTGGCCTACCCGGGGGTTCCGGAAAACGAGGGATTCCACGACGAAGTCGTCTACCTGTGCGGTCTGCGCGAACACCCGGGGGACCGCTCCAACGTGGCCCTCCAGAACATGGGGTCGGAGGGCTCGATCACCCTGAGGACCACGGTGTATTCCGGCGATCCAACCGATCCCATTGGCGAAATGCTGAATGACATGACGCTGGGACCGGGCGAGTTCCACCAGTTCAACGCCGTGCTGCAGGCGGCCGGCAAGAGCGGTCACATCGGGGCAACCTTTGGGGGCGGCTACGTCAAGGTGGAGCGGGTGGAGGGGACGGCGCCCTTCTACGCCTACGGGGTCATCAACGACAACGCCAACTCGGACGGCTCCTTTGTCTTTCCGGTCAGCGCCGGCTCGCTGGAGGGAGCCATGGGGCTGACCCTGCCGGCCCTGGTGGAAATCAACCAATTCACCACCGAACTGACGCTGACCAACGTTTCCGGCCAGCCGAAGGTTCTGATGTTCAGCGCCACCCACGAAAAATTCCCGACCGAGAACAACACAGCCGGCTTCGGTCCGGTGCCGCTGCTCCCCGGCCAGCAGTTCATCATTCCCGATGCGCTCGAATTTGCGCGCCGAACGTACCAACTCGACGTGCCGACCGGCGTGGTGACGCCCCTGGCCGTCCAGGCGGTCGGGGGAGATGTGAGCGGGATCGTGATCGGAGCCCGGGTGGTGGCGCCGGCGGATGCGCAAGACCCGAGCAAGGGGCAGTACGGCGTCTTCTTCACCGCGGTGCCCCGGGGCCAGGGATTCACGGGCAGCGCCTGGGTGGACGGGTTGCAGCAGAACGAGGAGAACCGCAGCAACCTGGCCCTGGTCAATACCGGGGAGATCGATCACAGCACCAGCATCTTCGAGCTCGACATCTATGACGGGGAGACCGCCATGCTGGTGAAGACGGTGACCATGGACCAGGAGCCCATGACCATGGTCCCGGCCAGGGGCTTTCGTCAGATCAACGCCATCCTGGGCAAACACGCTCCGGGAACGACCCAGGGCTACGTCAGGATACGCAAGGTCTCGGGGGGCAACCCCTTCCTGGCCTACGGAGTGGTCAACGACGGCGGGGCTCCGGGCCAGAGAACCGGCGACGGCGCCTATATCCCCGCTCGGGAGTAGACACTCAAAAGAATCCACCAAGGGAGAACAGAGAGACGTGCTCAAACAAAAAGATCGCAAAGACCGCATCGTCGAAACCGATTGGGCCGGGATGACCCTGGGGGAACGCATCGAGCACCTGGAGGTGGAAGGCTACCTGGTCCTGCCCGACCTGCTGGACCCGGACCACATCCGGCGTCTTCAGGCCGAGACCGGCAAGTTAGAGACCTTCCACGTCGACTACAGCGTCCATCAGAAGGGGTGCCAGGACATCCAGTTCCGGGGCGGAGCCATCACCGAACTGATCGCCCATGCGCCGCTCATTGAATTCCTCAAGGCTCTCTGCGGCCCCGAGCTGATCTTCATGAGCTACGACTACTCCCGCTCCGAGCCCGGCCATCCCGGGATCAGCCTGCACTGCGACGGGCAGCCCTGGGGATCGGAGATTTTCGGCTACGAGCAGAGCTGCCCCCGCCTGATCCGGGTGCTCTACTACCTGCAGGACCTCACGCCCGAAGTATCCGCCTTCAAGGTGGTGCCGCGCTCCCACCTGAGCTTTCACCATGACGGCAATCCCTACCTGCGCTATGAAGAACACCCCGAGCAGGCCATGGTCACCTGCCGGGCGGGCTCGGCGGTGCTGATCAACCAGAACGTCTTTCACGGGAACTACCCCAACATCGGCACCTACGCCCGCGAGATGCTGGGCCTCGCCTACCGCCCCTCCTGGGCCGGACCCAGCGACAAGATCAAGCCCTGGAACCCGGAGGAACTGGCCAAGGTGCCCCCCGACGTACGGGAGCTCATGGGCGATCCCAACACCCGCATCTGGCACTTCGAGGGCGGCAACAAACCGCCCAACATGGCCAGGGAGGGACCCGGCATCGACGCCAGCCGCTGGGAGCGGACCAGCTAGGCCCGCCGGCGCCGGCCGAGACTTGACCCCCTGGAGGACCGATGGCAGCCACCTGTCCCAAATGCCAAGCAGAGATGCCACGCCAACTGCTTTGGAAGGCACTGAAGTCTGGCACCCTGGACAAGGCCGAGGTCACCTGTCCTCAGTGCCAACAAGTGCTCCGCATCACGCCCCAGAGCCTCGCCACCATCCTGGCGCTGGCCCTTCTGCCCGAGGTGCCGATACTGCTGTGGTGCATCTTTTTCCTGGCGCCCCATTACCCACCCGTCATCGTCATTCTGGTTCTCCTGGCTCTGATACCCCTGACCTTCGTCCTGTTGATCGTTTTCTACTTCAAGCTGGCCCGATTTCGAGAAAAGCCCCCAAGCTACTCCCTCAGGGGTTGACCGG
>JAPPFQ010000253.1 GCA_028875135.1 Acidobacteriota bacterium | reverse complement strand
GGAAATCCCTTGGCGGTTTGATAAGTCAACGCAATTTCAAAACGCAACACTAGTATCCATAGTACACATATGTTGCCATTCACAGTGGAGTTCCGTACGGGCCTGTCGCTCTACAAGCAGTTGGTCTACGCCGTCCAGAAGGCCATCATCTCGGGCCAACTGCTGCCGGGGGATCCCTTTCCTTCGGTCCGCAAGCTGAGCCAGGAGCTGCGGATCAATCCCAAAACGGCCCAGAAGGTGGTGACGCGGCTGGTGGACCAGGGACTGCTGGAGGTCAAGCCGGGAGTGGGCACCAGGGTGGCCCGCCTGCCGGAAGCCTCCCCAAGGGAGCGGTCGGCGCTGCTGGAGCACGAAGCGGAAGCTCTGGCGGTGGAGGCCAGAAGACTCTCGCTTACGCTGGAACAGGTCCTGGACGCCGTTCAGGCCCACTGGAATGGCCTTTCGGAAGTTTCGGTCAACGCCCGGGAGAAGCCGGGCAAGGAAGGCTCGAAATGAACGCCATCATTGAGACCCACGAGCTGACGCGCCGATTCGGCAAGACGATGGCCGTGCGCAACCTGTCGCTGCAGGTCCCGGAGGGGAGCGTCTTCGCCTTTCTGGGACCCAACGGCGCCGGCAAGACCACCGTGATCAAGATGCTGATGAACATGATCCGGCCCACCAGCGGCAAGGCCAGCGTGCTGGGAACCGATTCACTCCGGCTGGGCCCGGCCCAACTGGCCCGGATCGGCTACGTCTCCGAGAACCAGCAGATGCTGGAATGGATGACGGTCCAGCAGTTGATCGACTTCTGCCGTCCCATGTATCCCACCTGGGACCCGGACTTGTGCCGGCAGTTGATCCGCCAGTTCGAGCTGCCCCTGAACCGGAAGATCAAGACCTTTTCCCGGGGCATGAAGGTCAAGGCCTCGCTGCTTTCCTCGCTCTCCTACCGGCCCGAGCTGGTCATCCTGGACGAGCCCTTCACCGGCCTGGACCCGCTGGTCCGGGACGAGTTCATTCGCGGCCTGCTGGAGTTGAGCGGCCGCAGTCAATGGACCATTCTGGTGGCCTCCCACGACATCGACGAAGTGGAGCGGCTGGCCGACTGGGTGGGCGTGATCGACAAGGGGAGGAAGCGGCTGGCGGAGACCACCGCCTCGCTGCAGGCCCGCTTCCGTCAATGCGAGGCCACCCTGGAGCCGGGCCGGGAAATCCCGGAGACACTTCCCGATTCCTGGCTGCTGGCGGAGAGGGCGGGTCAGGTGGTCCGATTCGTGGAGTGCCGCTACCGGGAGGACGCCGGCGACCAGGCCATTCGAAGCACCCTTCCCGGTCTCAAGGACCTGACGGTGCGTCCCATGTCCCTGAAGTCCATCTTCCTGGCGCTGGCCCGGACCTTTCGCCTCTACGACTAGGCGGTCGATAGGAGGACGCAATGAACCTGACACTGCACCTGGCGGCATGGGACCTTCGCTACCTGCGCCACTATCTGGGTCTGTGGCTGGGCCTGTTGATACTGCAGGCGTTACTGATCGGGAATTACGATCAGCTTACCGGTCTCTTCCCGTTTCCTGGTTCCAGGGTCCTGGACGGCGTCATGCCCGGACTTGTCTGGATGGTTGCGGTCCTGAAGATCTGCCTCTTGGCGGTGCTGGTTGCGCAAATGGTTCAGAAGGACTCCACCGTCGGAAGCACCGCCTTCTGGCTGAGCCGACCCGTGTCAAGAGTTCGCCTGCTGGCCGGCAAGTCTTTCTTCCTGGCGTCGTGCGTCGTCCTGCCCACCCTTTTGGTGGAGGCCGTCCTCCTCTTCGCTTGTGGAGTCACCCCTTACGATACCCTGCGCTCCTTTCCGCAGATACTGTTTCTGACGCTGCTGGCTCTGGCTCCCCTCATGATGCTGGCGTCTGTGACCACCAGCCTGGCCAGAATGTTCCTGCTGGGGATCCTGTTCTTTCCGGGGCTTCCGTTGTTGGGATTCCTCTTGTGGTTTGCGCTGTCCAGGGGGTCACACAGACCTTTCTATCTTAGCTTCCTTCCCGACCTCGGCGCCGGCGATCTCGGGGCGCCTCTGGTTCTTCTGTCCACTGCCGTGACCGTCATCGGGTTCCAGTACCTGACCCGGAGAACATTGGTCAGCAGGGTCCTGCTCGTTTCAGGCGTTGCCCTGGCGCTCTTGTTTTTTGGGTCCTGGATCCGAGAGGCATGGACAGCGACGGGTCGGGAGGCTATTCGGGTCGATCCAAGACTTCTGGACTCCGCCAAGATCGGGGCAAGGATCGAAGAGGACAGCCTGTCATTGAATCGGGTGATTTATATGGGGGGGCATTTCAGTCCATTTGGGCGAACGGAAGGAAGTTCGGTGATTCTCAGAGGAACCATCGCACTCGATCCTCATCCGAGTTCCTCCGGCATCACGGTTACCCCGGAGAGTATCGTAGCCAAGGTTCGCTTGGCACCGGGTAGCCGGATCTTGGGCACCTTCGGCTCCCAAAGGCGTCGCTGGGACGGGCCGTCGGTGATCCATCTAAATGCTCCGATCGACCCA
>JAPPFQ010000343.1 GCA_028875135.1 Acidobacteriota bacterium | reverse complement strand
GATCCGCAGGGAAAGAAGCGCCAGGCCTTCTTTGCCGATGGAGACGACCTCTACATGGCCTGGGAGGGGGACATGGTCGCCAACCGCTTTAGAATCCATCGCAATACCGAAACCATCGCCGAAGTCGAAGAGGTCGCTTCCCGAACCAGAAAGCGGCTCAATCTGGAGTTTCCCCCGGAATAGGGCGGTCGACGAACAGGGTCTTGCTCATGGTCTGCAAAAAGCGCAGGAACGACGGCGAGGCCGGCTACACCCTGGCCCTGGTGATGGTGATGGCCAGCGTGTTGCTGGTCGCTCTTTCGGAGGCGGCGCTCAACTGGCAGACGGCCGTCAAGCGGGAACGGGAAGAAGAGTTGATTTTCCGGGGGGAGCAGTACCAGAGGGCCCTGATTCTCTGGTACGCCCACTGGAGCCGGACCCTGGGGACGCCTCAGGTGGCCTATCCCAGCACCGTCGAAGCCCTGCTGAACACCAACAACAAGCGGTTTCTCCGCCAGCCCTGGACCGATCCCGTGACCAATGAGGAGTGGCGTATCATCAAGGTGGGTCCCAACAACCGGCCCCTGCTGACCGTCCTGCCGGGCACGGCCGAGACCGGCGCCGGAGGGGACCGGAACCCTTACGGATCGGGCGGCTCCGGCCAATCCCGGGAATCGGGCCCGCGCGCGCCCGCCGCCGGACAAACTGCTTACGGACAGGCCCTCAAGACCCAATCCGTGAATTCTCCCGCGGTCGGCGGCATCGCCGGCGTCGCCAGCACCAGCGAAGAGGAATCCCTCAAGACCTACAACGGCCGCAACAAGCACAACGAGTGGGAGTTCTTCACCGACTTCGCCGCGCTGGCCGCCCGGGCCCAGCGGGGGCGTCCCGGCGGCGGCAGGCCCGCTCAGTCGGACCAGCCGGGCGGGGCCGGCCGGGGACGAGACAGGCCCGGTGGACAAAACCCCCTGTTCGGCCGCCCCGGCCAATCCAGACGGCCCCCCGGCGTCAATCCCGGCAACCGCCCGGGCCCGAATCCGGGCAACCGACCTGGCGTCAACCCCGGCAACCGCCCCGGTTTCCCCTTTCCGCCCACACGCCGGCGTTAGAGTTCCATAGGGACGGATGAGCGCCAGGAACCCCCTGGCCCTTCCGTGGATCGTAGTGGCCTGGAGTCGCCCGCGGCGCGCCCGGAAAGCCGCGTTGACAACTCCTTCCAATGATCTATAATGTCGCCCTTTGGGTCCTGCCGGTCACTCCTCAGTAGCTCAATTGGCAGAGCATCCGGCTGTTAACCGGAGGGTTGTAGGTTCGAGTCCTACCTGAGGAGCCACTGCACTTTTGTATACTATTGATAATAAACAATTTAAAGAGTATTTTAAAAAACAGTTATCACTAAGGGTGTCACAAACGAACACCTACCCCGCAGGTACCCACCCCGAAGTCGCCCGCCCCGCAGTTTTACCCGCAACGTAATGAGGATTTCTGTTTGAGGTTCAAGCATCGAACAAGAGTCCCCTTATGCTTGTCAGGGAGATAGTAGAGTGGTAGAGGAACTGATCGCCTTTAGTCGTCGGCTCTTGGGACCGGGCGCTGATGAGGTTGGTCAAATTGTTGGTGACTGGGCACGCCTGTGGCGAATCAAGAATCTGATCTCCATCAAGAAAAAATTTGAACGCATTTGCCAAGAACAAGGAATTGATCCCTCCGAAGGACGCTACCTGCCTCTGGCTGTGGGACTGCCGTTGCTCGAAAAGGCTTCCAATCATGATGACAACTATCTGCAAGAGAGATGGGCACACTTGATTGCAAGTTCATTGAGCGAGAACTCAACAAGCGAGAACAATGACTTCAGCTTGGAAAATACCTGCGTTGAAATACTCCACCAACTATCGCCGCTGGATTGCGAAGTGCTCGAGTTTGTTGTTGAAAACGGGGTGAAAGATAGAGTCCCTCATCCAATGGCCGTAATCAATACGGTTCCAATTGAACCGGGACAACTCCAGGCCGAGTTTCCAGACACACTTGCTCATATATCCGTAGAGAAACTAGTCTCTCTAGGCTGTGTACGCCGACGTTTGATATTACCCATCGACGGCTTGCAAGAAACTATTGAACCCAACCTTATTGGTATCAACCTCTACATTAAAGCCTCTGGAAAGATGCCTAAATGGGCGACGTTTGAATGGCCTTGACCCGTCCAACGTTCCTCTACATCAACCGAAGTCCCAAGTACCGTGGGTCTTCGGACCCCGCGAAGACGACTCACAGGGCAAATACGGCTTTGGGCCTATCATGGTTGTGAGTGGATTTGATCGTATGTGATAGGATTTGTACGTATTTCTAGGTATTAGGTTGACTTCTCACCAGGAATGATCGGTGGACTATGGCCACTGAAGAACCTTGGGTCGGTATCGCCGCTGTAGCCACCCACTTGGGTGTAGGCAAGGACACGATCTACCGCTGGATCGACAGGCAGGGGCTGCCAGCGCATCGGGTAGGCGGGCTGTTTCGGTTCAGGCTCTCGCAAGTGGATGAATGGGTACAGAAG
>JAPPFQ010000512.1 GCA_028875135.1 Acidobacteriota bacterium | reverse complement strand
CCGGGGAGGTCTGGACGCGCTCCCAACTCGACCTGCGAACCCGGAGCCTGGTCACCATCGCAGGCCTGACCGCCCTGGGGA
The DNA here is from genome assembly GCA_028875135.1 of Acidobacteriota bacterium. Taxonomy (GTDB): domain Bacteria; phylum Acidobacteriota; class Terriglobia; order Versatilivoradales; family Versatilivoraceae; genus Versatilivorator. Next base: position 2,449 of record JAPPFQ010000512.1, on the reverse strand, counting down.
GGACCCGGGGACTGGAGCTCAACGTGGAGATGGCTCTGCGCAACGGCGCCACCCGGGAGGAGATCAGCGAGACCATGCTGCAAATGGCCTTCTATACGGGCTTCCCCTCCGCCTGGGAAGGGCTGCAATCCGCCGAGGAGATCTTCCGCAGAATCGATCGGTCCGACCCGGAAAATTGACCCGCGCTTCTCAGCGGCCGTGACCGGGGCGGGCGCTCAGGTCCGCAACCAGGCGCTCCAGGCAGAGGCGGCTGTCGGGACTGGACCGCTTGATTCCGTCATCGATGGATGCCAGGCGATCGATGGCCGTAACCAGGGCTTGACGGCGAAAGCGCTTGGCGGGGTCCAGCAGCCGCTTCAGGAAATAGGGATTGGCCCCGACCGTGCGGGCCATATCGCCCAGCTTCATGGTTGGCGAGATCTCCTGAATTTGAAGCAGGCTGCGCAGCCGCCGCCCCAGCAGCGTGACCATGGACAGCATTCCTGCCGGCTGATCCGACAATTCGCAGCACAACCGCAGCGCTTTCCGGCGATCCTGGGCCAATACCGCATCGAGGAAGTCGAAGACGGTGTGGTCCCGGCAATATCCAGCCGACTCCTGGACCATTTCCAGAGTGACGGTCTTTCCCTCCCCGGCAAGCAGGGCCAGCTTCTCTACCTCCAGATGCAACCGGCCCAAATCGGTCCCTTGGAGTTCAACCAGGCACTCTACCGCCTCCTCCTGGATGGCGTGTCCCCGCTTCCCCAGGGCCTTGGCGATCCAGCTTCGGGTCTGCGCCTCGCTCAGGAGGGCCAGGTCCACCATACGACTGCCCGCCTGCAGCGTCTTGAAAACCTTTTTCCTGCGGTCGTCGCGGCTCAGTTCCCCCGCCAGGAACACCAGGACGGTAGCCGGGTTGGGACGGGCCAGGTAGTCGGCCAGTTCCCTGACTTGCCGGTCTCGCAGTTTCATGACCCCGCGGACGTGCATCACCTGCCTGGGGGCAAACAGCGAGGGAGTCAAGGCCGAAGCCAGAAGCTGCTCCAGCCGGGTCTGGTCCAGATCGATACTCGAACTGGGCGGTTCGCCCCCCCAGGCCTTGGTCAAGGCCGCCATGAGAGCCTTCCTGGCCGCATCCCTCAGGTAGGCGTCGGGACCGAAAATGAAATAGGAAGAACTGAACTTTCCCTGGCGGAGGTGTGCCTGGAACTGGGCAAAGGCCATGTCTGTCAGAATGATTCCAGGATGGTGCTGACCAGATCGCGCGAAAAGGCCTTGGCCAGCCGATCCAGAGCGGGTCCTTCCTCCGGGAAGAAATCCCGGGAAGCCCGACTGATTTCAAACTCTTCGCGAAAGAAATAGCTTCGATTCTCGAAAAGAAGCTTCTTGGACCTGGCGTCCTTGAGCTCCACCTGCAGGCGCACCGTCACCAGAAAGGTGGACCCCGCCCTACCCGAGAAGATCACCGGAGTCGAGGTGAACCCCGTGACGACTCCGGTCAGCACGGCTGCGGCCGAAGCGGGGTTGGAGGAGATGCGGTACCGGGTGCGTGAAGTCAGCTCGTCCACCACCGCCGAGGTCAAGCGCTGCTCCAGCCGATACTTGGTTGTCCGATTGGTAAAAATGGGAACGGCGATGGAATCGACCGACTCGGGGATGGCGGTGGCTTTTCCCGCCAGGCGGTATCCGCAGCCGGCAGCCAGCAGGCCGCTCAGCAGCCAGACCGCCAACCCCTGGCGCAGCTTGGCCGAAACCGCCACGGATCTCTCCCGATCCTGCCAATGTTCAAACCACGATATTGACCAGTTTGCCCGGAACATAAATCAGCCGTTTTGGAGTTTTGCCGTTCAAGTGGCGCTGCACCGACTCCTGGTTCAAAGCCGCCTCCCGAGCCCGGGTTTCCGTCAGGTCGGCCGGAAGGTTGAGTCGCCCCCGGACCTTGCCGTTGACCTGAAGCACCAGCGTGATCTCCTCCTCGGCCGCCAGCAGACGGTCGGCCTGCGGCCAAGGCTGCCGGTGGACCGAGTAGGGACGCCCCTTCAATGCCCAGAGTTCCTCCGCCATAAAGGGGGCCACCGGCGCCAGCATCAGGAGCAGCGCATCGGTGGCTTCCACGAATGCCTCCCGGCCGACCGGCTGCCTGGCAGCATCATGAAGAGCATTGGTGAACTCCATGAGTGACGAGATCACGGTGTTGAAACGAAACCCCTCGATGTCGCTTGCGACCTTGAGCAGGGTCTTGTGCGTCCAGCGGCGCAGGTCCCTGTCCAGCTTCCGGGTCCCTGCCAAGGAGGTCTCCCGAGGGGGAGGCCGCAAGATCACCTCCCAGGCGCGGCGCAGCCAACGAAAGGTTCCGGAGAGGCCGTTGGTGTTCCAGGGAGTGGACATCTCGAAATCGCTGATGAACATCTCGTAGGCGCGCAAGGCGTCGGCGCCCCAGTCCTCCACCATTTCGTCCGGTGTGACGACG
>JAPPFQ010000317.1 GCA_028875135.1 Acidobacteriota bacterium | reverse complement strand
GAGTTGCTCACCGGTCTATGGTCGACCATCAACGAGTCGCGCTCCCAGTCTCCGGACCTGGTGGATGGCGACGTGCGTGAGGTCCTGGAACGGCTGGCTCGAACCTATCGGACACTGGAAGGAGGCATCTATTACGACCACGTGCCCGACACGCTCACTCAGAAGGCTCTCTACGGTTCGCTGAAGTCTCTCTTGGACAAGCGCCAGAAACCGGAGGACCTCTCGGCTTCCACCCCCAAGACCGGGGATGTGCTGGATTGCCTCCAAATGACTCTGGAGATGGCCAGCCTCTCCGACTCGTCCCGACCCAGGAGCCGGGAATTCCTGGACCGGCTTGCAGCCATGGTGTCGCAATCAACCAAAGAGCCGTCCCTTCTCGAGGACTCACCCAAAATAGTACTTCCGTAGCAGGCGCACATCACCTTGCCAAGGCTGCGCGCCCTCACATGCCGCCCGCCAAACTCCTCCTTGAGCCGACCGGCGACCCGCTCCACGGTGGGTTCCCGGCAGCGCCGCGCCTCGGGAAACCGGTGGCCGATGCAGCGCTGGGCCAGCGCCTCCCGCTTCCGCTCGGCCTTCATGAAACAGGTCACCTGCGATTGAGTTCTCGCTTGCCGATAAGAAGCCAAAGCCATCGGAAACTGTCCCCCCTCGGCGAGAATTCCCAGTCGTTACCCTACTGCGGCGGCCAAGTCCCAAGTACCCGGTCCGCGGGAGTGGAACGGTTCAACCGGACTTTCGGCTTCGATTCGGGTTGAGACGGCAAGCTGAAATTGCTTCTTGGAACTTGTACTTGAATAAAATATTATCTATGTATATTGAACAGTTTTATGCTTTGTGAGTAGAAGAGGTCAATAACTCCCCCCGCTCAAACGCACCATTCGGGTCCGGGGTACCTGCGTCGCACCTGTTCCGCTTGAGTTGGCCTTGAGAGCATTAACGATAGTATGCTCGCGTCCATTCATTGACCTGGGCCCTTCCTGCCACGAGTGAGTCAGCTTGAGTTATCCTGCCCAGCCACATTCCGGAATGACAGGATGGAAGACAGGGTTTTCTCCCGCAGGGAAATCCTTCGCGTGGGACAGGATTTTACTTGTTCCCGCATGGTTCACCGTCTTGTTTCTGGCCACGCCGGCTAGTGGAGAGGCCCAAGGAGTCTGCGACCGCACACCACAGGTCCGCGACAAGCTTATGGCGGTTACGGGAGCAGCCTCCTGCGGGGAAGTCGCTTCTGCGCGCCTGGCTGGCGTGACGCGGCTGGATCTTGCATGGTCTCTTAGGTCTCGACATGCACCCTCACCAGAAGGCTGCGATTGGCTTTCCTTCGACGGCGCAAATCAGGCTCGAAGGCACTACCGCCAGGGTGAGAATGCTCCTGAGCCACCCCTGTCGCTGGCCGTGCGGGTGCCTTACACCGTGGGCGGCAGCGCCACGGAGGATGACTATGCGAACCTGTCGCCCGATCCGAGCTCCGGGTTGCTGTTCTTGGCCGGAGAAACCACCAAGGAGATTCCTTTGACCCTGTTGGAGGACGAAGACGGCCAGGAGAAGACCATCGTGCTGACCCTGGGAGAACTCTCCGATGCCAGGCTGCGCGCCTCCAACGGCACCGGTCCCGATGCCCCGTGTTGGGAATTTTTCCCAACGGCTATGTCAAGGTGGAAAGGGTCGATGGCGTCGCGCCTTTCTATGCCTATTATGAGGGGAATTGTGATCGGGGCCCGGACCGGGGCGAAGGGAGACGACGGGCGATACAGCGTCTTCTACAACGCGGTGCCCGACGGCGCGGCCTTTACCGACAGCGCCTGGGTGTATGGTCTACAACAAAACGAGGAGAACCGGAGCAACCTGGCCCTGGTCAATACCGGTGAAATCGATGGGGGCGGCAGCGTCTTCATGCTCGACATCTACGACGGAGACAGCGGCAGGCTGGTCAGGACGGTCACGACCGAACCGCTCCCTGCCCGGCGATGGCGGCAGATCAACGCCGTCCTGGCCAACTACGCCCCGGGAACCCGTCAGGGCTATGTCCACATTCGGAAGATTTCGGGCAACAACCCCTTCCTGGCCTACGGGGTGGTCAACGACGGCGGCGCTCCGGGCGAGCGCAGCGGCGACGGCGCCTACCTGCCGGCCCGGAAATAGCGCCTCCGGAACCTCTCGGCGGGCTCATCCGAGGGAGAACGAGCAAGGGACCCGACATGAGACCAGCGGTCATTCCTGCGGTTATCGCAACACTATTGGTTGCGTGGGCGCTCGGGCGGGACCAGCCCGACGATGTCGAGAGGCTACCTCTCGAGGCTGCCGGTCAGGGCGAAGCCGGCGCCTTCGATTAGACCGATTCCAATCCGGTCAAAGAGATCTGGGTGACCGCCGACAATCAGATCCTGGTGGAACTCGCCCCCGACGAAGCCTCCCGCCCCAACCTGTTCGATCTCGACGGGCGCACCCTGGTCTTCACGCCGGACGGCGCGGGAGGGTATTCCCGCCAGGTCAGGGCCCTGGAGTGGGAGGAGGAGATCGGCGAGGAAGT
>JAPPFQ010000492.1 GCA_028875135.1 Acidobacteriota bacterium | reverse complement strand
ACCAACTCCTATGCCCGCTGGCCCGGAGCCGACGCCCACCTGATGTTTCCGGCTTTCTACCGCCACTCCGGCGATTTCTCCGAAGTGCACCTGATGACCAGCCGGGACGGACTGAACTGGCAAAGACCCCTGCGGCAGCCGATCATTCCGGCGGGCGAACCCGGTTCCGAAGCCGAGGGAGGGGCCTATGCCGGGTGTGGTCTGGTCAGCCTGACCCCGGGGGAGTGGTCTCTGCCCTATTCTCCCCGCCGCGGCTCCCACAACCAGCTCTTCTTCGACAACTCCCGTCCCGAGACCGGCGTATTGACGGCGAACTGGCGCCGGGACGGGTTTGTCTCGCTGGAGGCGGAGACGATAGGCGGATGCTCCACCCTGATCCTGGCGTTGAGCGGGTCGCGCGTGGTGCTCAACGCCTGGACCCGGTTTGGAGGGGAGATACGGGTGGAATTGGCCGACGCCTCCCACGACAATCGCAGGACCCATGCTCCCGCCCTTCCCGGCCGCTCTTTCGAAGACTGCGATCCCATCACCGGCGACCACCTCGACCGCACCGTCACCTGGAGGGGAGAGACGGACCTCTCGGCCTGGAGGGGACGGCCGGTCCGGTTGCGCTTTCGCATGCGCCGGGCCAGACTCTATTCCCTGCGCTCTGTCTGACAGGAACCATGGCAACCCGTGCACTGCTCGCCTGTCTTTTGGCGGTTGCGGCTTCGGTCGTGCGGGTCCCGCTCACCCCGTCCGAGCCCTCTGGCCGTGGTCTGCCCAAGACGGGCTACGACCGGTGGAGCGCCTACGGAGGCGGCAACCGGCAGATCCGCTACTCCCGCCTCGCTCAGATCAACCGCAACAACCTGCACCGATTGCGGGTCGCCTGGAGCTACGATACCGGGGATGCCTTTCCCGGCTCGGAGATGCAATGCAATCCCCTGGTGGTGGGGGAGCGCCTGTATGCCATCAGCCCCCGGGGGCGGGTCTTCGCACTACACGCGGCCACCGGCAGGGAGATCTGGTCCTTCCGGCCGTCCCTCCCGGACGGGCCTCCCCGCGGCAGGGTTCGCATGCGGGGATTGATGTACTGGAGCGGGCATGGCCAGGCGCGGATCTACGTCTCCTTCCGGCACCGGTTCCATGCCCTGGACGCGGACACCGGCAAGCCTTGCCGCGACTTCGGAAATGGGGGAGCCATCGACCTGCGGCGCCACCTGGGGCGACCGCCCGATTCACTCACCGTTTCGCTGACCACGCCCGGGGTGGTCTACAAGGACCTGCTCATCCTCGGAAGCACGGTGGGTGAGAGCCTGCCCAGCGCGCCCGGCGACATTCGGGCCTATGACGCCCGCAGCGGCAAGCTCCGCTGGAGGTTCCGCACCGTTCCCCGTCCGGGCGAAGCGGGTCACCGAACCTGGCCCGCGGAGGCCTGGAAAACTGCCGGCGCGGCCAATAGCTGGGCCGGCATGAGCCTGGACGAGCAGCGCGGCCTGGTCTACGTGCCCACCGGCTCCGCCGCCTTTGACTTTTTTGGCGGGAACCGTCCCGGCCACAATCTCTTCGCCAACTCGTTGCTCTGCCTGAAGGCCGGGACCGGCGAGCGGGTCTGGCACTTTCAAGTGGTCAGGCACGACGTGTGGGACCGGGACCTGCCGGCCCCGCCCAGCCTGGTGACGGTATTGAGGAAGGGCAGGTTGATCGACGGCGTGGCCCAGATCACCAAGTCCGGGCATGTGTTCACCTTTGACCGGGAGACCGGCCGGCCGCTGTTTCCGCTCAGGGAAGTCAAGGTCTCGGTCGCCGGCGTCCCGGGCGAGCGATTGGCCGCCACCCAGGTCCTTCCCTCGAAGCCGCCTCCGTTTGCCCGCCAGCGTCTGACGGAAGACCTGTTGACCGATCGCACTCCGGAAGCGCGCCGGGAGGTGCTGAAGCGCTTCCGCAAGCTGCGCAACGGACCCCAGTTCACTCCTCCCAGCCTGGAGGGGACCATTCTCTTTCCGGGTTTCGATGGAGGGGGGCAGTGGGGCGGGGCGGCTTTCGATCCGGAATCGGGACGGTTGTTTGTCAATTCGAGCGAGATGGCCTGGATCCTGCGGCTGGTGGAGAGAAAGACGGCCGCCGGTCCCTACACCGCCCGGCAGCTCTACCAGTGGAACTGCAGCGGCTGCCACCTTCAGGACCGCAGCGGCGCCCCCCCGGAGTTTCCCTCGTTGGTGGACCTGGGAAAGCGCCGTTCCGAAGAGACGGTGCGCCGGACCCTGCGCCAGGGCGGGGGCCGCATGCCGGGCTTTGCCCACCTGGGAGACGACGCGTTGGAGGCCATCCTGGGGTTTGTTCTCCACGGGAGGGATACGTCCGTTCCGGCCGACCGGGCCGGCAATCCTCTTTACCACCTGCCCTACGGTCATGACGGTTACAACCGCTTCCTGGATCCGGAGGGATATCCGGCAATAAAACCGCCCTGGGGTACGCTCAATGCCATCGATCTCGACAAGGGCGAGATCGCCTGGCGGGTTCCCCTGGGTGAATACCCGGAACTGGCGGCA
>JAPPFQ010000463.1 GCA_028875135.1 Acidobacteriota bacterium | reverse complement strand
GTCGTAGTCCGCCCAGATCACCCCCTTGGTCCAGCGGTCGTTGCTGACACCCGCCTGACGGGCCACGTCCGAGAAGGTACCGTCGCCGTTGTTGCGGAAGAGTTGGCAGGGGAAGGGCAACCGGTCGTCTTCGACCTCCCCCAGGGGCTGAGGCAGGAAAATACCCTTGCGGGTGGATTCATTGCCGATATAGAGATCCAGGTCGCCGTCGTTGTCGTAATCGGCCCAGGAGGCCGTCTGGGTCGGGAAGTGCACCTCGCCCAGTCCCGCCAGGAAGGTCACGTCGGTAAAGGTCCCGTCGCCGTTGTTTCTGAGGAGCGAGTTGGGATGGCGGTCGCTGTCCCCCAGCCATCCCCCGCGCAGGACCAGCAGATCCACGTATCCGTCGTTGTCGTAGTCGGCCTGCAGCAGATTGATGCCGCCCAACAGTCCGCTCAGTCCGGCTTCCCGGGTCCGGTCCGCAAAGGAACCGTCCCCCTGGTTGACGAAGAAGCGCATCTGCCCGGCCGGGTCCCAGGTGGAAACGACCAGGTCCAGGGTGCCGTCGTTGTTGAAGTCGTCGGCGCAGGCGCTGCCGGCCAGGTTGAAGGTGTCCAGTCCCAAATCGGCTGCGATGTTGTGGAACCTGGGGATGGGTGCATCGGACTCGAACGTCTTGGGCGGTATCAAATAGGCCCGGGGCACGCCCTCGGGATAGCTCCCCAGGGTCATATGGGCGATGTTCAGCAGCCAGCGGGACTCGAGGTAGGCAATGGAGTCCGATGCCGACCGTTCCAACACCTGGGTAAAATAACGGATGGCCTGCCGGGACCCCTCCGGCTCGGTATGGATGCCACCTTCCCTGATCGGCAGGATGCAACTGTCGGGGTTGGCCCGCAGGCAGCAGTTTTGGGTCTCCCCGACCCGCAGGTGAGACACCCCGAGCTGGAAGCGCAGCCGGATGGGCAGATCCGCCCGCAACAGGTTCTCGACTTCAGGCAGCAGACTGAAGGCGGCGCCGGAATGCTCCAGGGAGCGCTGCTCGTTTCCCAGTTGCAACTCCTCCCGGCCCAGGTCGAAATGGAGCCGCCAGCGGGCTACCTGGGGAAAGAACCCTGCCTTCTTGCGCCCGGCCTCAAGCTCTTCAAGTTCCGCCCGCAGGTGGCGCGCCCGGAAGTCACCCAGCACCGGGTCGCGATCAGGGATGCGATCCCTGAGTTCCTTCAGGGCCTGCAGCATTTTCCGGTGGCTGGCAAGAGCTTCCTTGCCGGGTGGGCCGGCACTGCGACCGTGAAGGGCTGCCGCGGCATACGCAAGCACCGCCAGAACCGCGCCGGCGGTTGTCGCAAGACGGAAGGGCCGCCACACCCGGCGGGCAACGCGTCTCCCATGCAATCGCCGGCTGAGGGCGGATTTGGGTAGTCTCACCGGAGGAACTCCTCCTGCATGATCCGGGCCTGAATCCAATTCAAATTATGAGAAGAATCACCGGATGGCGTCAAGGTTGGGGGGCCGACCCGGGAGGAGAGGCCGAAGATGGCCGATGCACGGGATAGCCCGCAGTCCGGCAATAAGACTCAACCCTCCCGAGTGACGCTCTGTTTTCCCTCTGGCGAAAAGTATGAACTTTTACTACTATAGCAAAACAAAGGAGTGAGTGAACTGCCATGTCAAATGTGGAAAAAATCAGCATCGCTTTAACGTCGGAGATGGCTGCCACGGTGCGGGATGCCGTGGACAGCGGTGAGTACGTCAGCGCCAGCGAAGTGGTTCGGGAAGCCTTGAGAGAGTGGAAATTGCGCCACTCGCTCCGCTGGGAGGAGATCGAGCAACTGCGAAAGTCTTGGCAGGAAGGTATCGACAGCGGCCCCGGCCGTTTCGCCAACATCGACGCCATCAAGGCAGAGGCCAGGCTCCGAAGGCCACAAAATCCGCGTGCCAAGTAGCCGTGGCTATCGATCCTGGATGGAATGCCAAAGATTCAAAGAACCGGTCTGGCCGAAACGGATCTCATAGACATCTGGCTTTATATTTCCCAAGATAATCCCGACGCGGCAGACCGCTTGCTGGACGATATTGAGGCAACCTGCTTGCTCTTGGCGAAGCATCCACAGCTTGGAGTTGCCAGACCGGAGATCGGCAATGAATTTCGACTCTTCCCCGTCGGCCGGTATTTGATCCTCTATCGAATTATTCCCCGGGGCATCGAGGTGGTTCGTGTCAGGCACGGCGCCCGACGCCTCGATACCCTTGTTTCTTAAGAACCGTTCCGTTCATGTCTTGCTTCCTGTCCATTCGCGGTTCGTCTTGATGAACCTCCAGCCGTTTCCCCTCGAATGACCCACTGCGACCGCGCAGGATTCATGGGTCCCCGGGCTCGCAACCCCGCCAAGACAGTTCAAAATTCCGAAGTGTCCACTATTTTGATCCGTAATTTCGTATTCCGGCGCCGTAGAACTTAAGTGACTCATTTCATGAGAGTTGTAGTTTGATCAGACAACCAGTGACCACAGACGGACCAAGCCACTTCAATATCTCGTAGATTCCGACAGGAAACGTTTGTGGAGGA
>JAPPFQ010000244.1 GCA_028875135.1 Acidobacteriota bacterium | reverse complement strand
CCTGTCATCAGGGCCAGGACACGCCGAGCCGGAAGCCCATCCCTAATAGCCCTGGCGATGTGACAGGCGCCGAGGAATTCGGCGATGAGGCGGTGAACGGGAACCAGGTGGTGACGGGACGTGCTCTGGAACAGCTTGGTCGAGAGAGCCCTGAGAAGCACTCCAGGGAAGGCGCCGGTGCAGGCATCCGGGGTGGGATAATCGCGGTCCGCGTCGCTGTTGCTGCGTGCGTAGCCTGCGGTTCCTGCCAAGAGATGGACGGCGCAGAGATGCCCGGCGGCGTTCATCAATTGTTCGGAGGTGTAGAGCTCGAACTGTTTGGAGGTGCTGGGCTGGACTGCAATCTCGTGATTCCTATTGTGCTCTTGGGCAATTTTCGAACAGGCTTTCTCGAAAGTCTCCAAACGGCTCTCTGGCCATTCATTGCCCTGGGCCACCGCCTCCGAGAGCATTTTCAGGCTCATGGGGTTCTTGAGCAGTCCGTCGACGCCCCGTTCTTGAGCCGACCTGATGAATGCCTCGGCGTCGTCGATGCCGGGACAGTCATTCAAGATCCGGACGACGTGCCGATCGGTCAGCGGATCAAGGCGCAGGACTGTAACTTGGGCGTCCTGAGACACGGCAGTCAAATGCTTGCGGTCATTGTCTCCCAGCCAATCGGCTTCACGGCACGAGAGACGGAAACGCGGGCGCCCGAGCCGGTCGAGCCTTCTGCGGACCTGGTCAAAGGGCGTGGTTGCATCAGCCGCCCCGGCCCGGATTTCATCGAGTCCGTCAATATAGAGGGTCTTGTCCCGCCATTCTGGATGGCTGTCCATATCCAGGGCGAGAAAGTCGCGGGCGGACATAAAGTGCGCGCTTTCCCCAAGTTCCTTGCATTCGGTATCGAACGCAGTGGTCTTGCCAGACCCGGGGTCGCCCAGCAGCACGTAAGCCGCAGCCGACCGGAACTCTTCCAGAAACCGGGGCTTCTGATCGCCCTCTTGTGGAAGTATCTCGGTGCAGGTGCGGGGGACTCTGTCGCTCATGTTTCCTCGAACCATCGGTGAGCCGGAACCGTGAGAAATTCTTCGAGCGGAATGCCGCCCTCCCCGACCAGCAACGAGCGATGGGGATTGAATTGGCGCCTGAACTCCTCCATGCCTCGCAAGGGACGCCTCTTCAAGCTGCTTTTCACCTCGATGGGAATGATCCGACGGCCGCGTTGAAGGACGAAGTCAACTTCGAACGGGGCGGATCGCCAGTAATGCAGCCGGGTATCGGATGCCGCGCTATTGAACAAGTGTGCCCCAACCGCGCTCTCAACCAGTCGCCCCCGGAATGTGCGGTCGGCCCGAGCCTCGTCGAAGGAATATCCTGAGCCGGCCGTTAACAGGGCCGTGTTGAGCACGTTGAGCTTGGGGCTGGAGGCTTTGATTTGAAGAGGTCTGTTTGAATACTTCGGCAGTCCGGTAAGCAGCCCGGTGCTGGAGAGCAGGTCGAGGTAGCGGGCCAGGGTGGTTGTATTTCCGGCATCCTGGAGCTGGCCCAGCATCTTGGTGTAGGAAAGGATCTGCCCGGAATAAATGCGTCCCAGGTCGAAGAGCTGTCTGAGCAGTGCGGGCTTGTCCACCCGGGTCATCGCAAGCAGGTCCCGCTCGATGCTCGACTCGACCAGCGCGTTGAGGACATAATTACGCCATCGGTCCGGTTCTCGAACCAACGGAACAGTTCCCGGGTAGCCCCCGAAATAGAGATAGTGATCCAGGTCGAGGCCGAAAGCCTCCGACATTTCCCGGAAGGACCAGTGCGTGACACGAATGAGTTCAAAGCGGCCGGCGAGGCTCTCGCGCAATCCCGACTGCATGAGCAACGGCGCCGAGCCCAGAACGACGACGTGCAGCCAGCAGTTGCTTCTGCGGTCGGCGTCCCACAAACCCTTGACGGTTTCCGACCAGTTGGGAATCTTCTGAATTTCGTCGAACACCAGCACGAATCCGCGTCCGAATCGATTGGCCTCACGTCGGCCTGCCTGCCAGTTTCTCACCAGCCAATCCGTGTCTTTAACTTCAGGAAAAGGCACGGTTGCGCCGGACAGGTTGGAGGGAATGAGGGTCTCTGACGAGGCGGATGATTCGGCGTCCAGGTAAGGGGTTTCAGAAGAGTCAGGTGAGTCGACAGCCAGGTAGCGGCTCTCGAGTTCGATCTGTCTAAGTGCCTGGAGTACGATGGTGGTCTTCCCGGTTTGGCGCGGTCCGAACACGGCGATGAGTTTGTCGGGCTTCTCCGTTAGTCGCCGGACCATCGTTTTGACCTGAGTGCGCCGGAAGGATTCCATGCGTGTATTGTAGTCTATTGAGTAAAAACCCTCAATGTTTTCATTGAGTGTTTTTCGTATTCAGTTGTGGTTGCGGGGTGTTTGACTGTTCGCTCCCATAAGGTGCGAAGAATATAGTGGGTGTTTCACAGAGTTCTGCGCTCGGCTGCCTTCTTTCCGGCTCGCTTCATTGGAGCAACTGACATGCCCAATCTGCAGTTCAAGGGCCGCGTATTCGTGGAAAATCATCATCTTGCCGTCCCCTATCACGACT
>JAPPFQ010000573.1 GCA_028875135.1 Acidobacteriota bacterium | reverse complement strand
AATCGGACACTTTCCCGGAAGTGACGCGAGTTGCCGAGGCGACCCGTTCCCGGCCGTCGGCCGTTCGTTGAGAGATGAAATCCCGGGTTTCCCGGCCGGTGCGGGGCGCAAACAGCAGAGCCACGATAGCCCCGATGCCGCCGCCAACCAGGAAGTAAGCCAGTTTTGAACCGCGGTCCGAGCCTTCTGCCATTGCTGTGTTACCTCCTCCTTTGGGGTCCTGCCGAGAGGTGCTACCGACTAGTTTGATTTTAACACAATCCCCGGGTCAGTCCCAGGGGATTCGGGCTGTCGAAGCCCCCCGGAAAAGATGGTTCAGGGCTGGGCGTCGGAGGGAAAGAAAAGCTTGGCCGGATGGGTCAGCCGCATGGTGGGCGAAAGCGTGGCTCCAAGCCTGGCCTCGATCTCGAACAAGCCGCTCGGCCTCAAAGGAACTTCGAATTCAACGGCATAGAAACTGTCTGCCCATTCAAAGGCTTCCTGGAGGGTGCGGGGAATATCCCCGGTCGACTTGGAGAGGAACAGCCGCCCCCCCGCGGCGCCGGTTACCTGCACCAGGCCGTCCTGGTAGGTGCGGTTGAGCGAGTCTCTCTCGGGAGCCACGTGGACCACCAGCAGGGGGACGGGGAAACGCACCATGGCCGTCGACAGGCGAGAGATTTCTTCCTGCAGCGCCCGGCCCTCAAAGCGGCGGCTGAGGTCCCTGCGGTCGCTGCGGTTGATCGGTGGGTTGCGGTATTCGGTTCGGTAGTTGGCCACATCGCTGTCGGTGACCAGAATGACGGCCACCCGGACACTGCTCTTGCGCATCAGGGAAGAGGAAAAGTCGGCCAGTGCCTGGATGGATTCGAGAAGGCCGGCCTTTCCGAACTGACGACTCTGTTGGATTTTCTTCAACAGGAGCCGTTTGTCCTTGGTCGGATCCTGGATTACCGAGAGGGTTTCCTGAACTCCGATGAGCCCCACCCAGTACTCGGGCCCCAACTTCCGGACCTCTTCGGCCAGTGCCTGCTTGGCGGCGTTTATGGGGGCCTGGTCTTCCACCAGGTCGAAGGCCAGAAAGAGAAAGGTCGGGGTGCCCGGTTGCTCCCGCCGAGTAATCTGCAGGGGCTCCGGGCCTGCATAAATGGAGAGGTCTTCCCGGCCTATCCGGGGTTGAACCGGCGCTCCGTCTTTCAATACCCAGAAGGGAACGCAAAAGCGAATGCCTCCCCCGGCAGGACTTTTTTCGACAGCCGGCGCGGAGGGCGACAGCAGGAGGCAAAGCCACAGGACCGCCGGCCACTTGACTGATGAGATACCGCGGGGAAACACCCAGGTTCCCTCTCTTCAGGAGGAATTCAGTCGCTCCGCCGGACAGTGCACGCTAGAAGCTCACTCGGAGCCCAAGCTGGACGATGCGCCCGCCACGGGAGCCGATAATTCTGCCGGCGTTGCTGTTGGGATTTTCTCGGGATCCGATGAAGGTGTCGGGCCGGTTGAGGTTGGCGTGGTTGAGGGCGTTGAAGGCCTCGCCGATCAGCTCCAGCGTCCAGTCCTCGCTCACCGGCAACCGCTTGCTCAGGGACATGTCGAGGTTCCAGAAGCTGGGATTCCGCAAGGTTGGATGATAGCGCGACCCATTTCCCAGGGTGAAGTCGGCCGGCTGCTCGAAGGCCAGAGGATTGAACCACCGCCATGGCGAGCGATCCTGCAGGTGGGGATCGACCCCGGGAACCCAATTGACCCTCAAGGATTCGGCGACTCCGCCGGTGTTGTTGAACAGGGGTCTGAGCTGAATCGGAGTGCCGCTCTGGAAGATGCTCATGCCGCTCATGGTCCATCCGCGCCCCAGGGCGTTGATCCAGTTGCGGGAGTTGGAGAAACGGCGGCCCTCGCCAAAGGGCAGCTCATAGAGATAGCTGGCTCTCAAGCGGTGCGTTCTGTCGTTGGAGGAAAGCGACCGTTCGGCTTGCAGGTTGGTTGAATTCTGGGGGGGCTTGCCTTTCAGCAGGTTGTCGATGGCCTTGGAATAGGAATAGGAGCCGGTGAAGCTCAGGCCCCTGGAAAGCCGCTTGTCCACGCGGAGCACCCCGCGATGGATGGCGTTTGATCCGGCAGGGTAGCCGTACCCATGGGCGATGCGTCGATACTGGGGAAAGGGTCGCAGCGACTGTCTGAAGTCCAGGTCGTTCAATTGGTCCCGGAACTGCAGGGCGGAAACGGGCAGCGGGTTTAGATTCACGTCGTTGCCCATGGGGAGATGAGTCCCGCGTTCCCCGATGTAGGCCACACGCACCGCGAAGTCGGAAAAGTCTCTCTCGACTTCCAGCCGCCACTCGTGGACTTCGGGCGATTCGGTATCGTGCTCGAAGTATGCGGCATCCATGTGGTTGGCGGCAGTCGGAGTGAGGTCGGGTGGGCTGGCCACCTGAGGGAACCCTTGCCGGAGCAGCATTACCGGCTCCAACTGCCGGTTGGGCGAAGTGAGGAGCGGCGCAGCGTTAAACCCCAAGGTGCCCAGGTGGGTCGGGTCCAGTGGAAGGGAATCGGAAAAAAGCCCGTAGTTGGCGCGTATGACCGTCCTGCGATC
>JAPPFQ010000323.1 GCA_028875135.1 Acidobacteriota bacterium | reverse complement strand
CTTGCTTGTTCTGGGGCTTCAGGCCGCTCTTTCGCTTCTTGAAGTACTCGGGATGCAGCATGCCGTTGATTGCGGCGTAGTTGTCGGTCTCCATCTGTGGAAGATCGCGGTTGGCGACCAGCGACAGGACCCGCCGGGCAAACCCCAGCCAGCTCAACTCTCGATTGATGTAGGCGTTGGGTGATGCCGGGTCTATTGTCTTGGGTGATGAGGTCGTCATGACAGCATCTGCCTTCCGGGGTGGACGGAACCCGGCAACGACTCTCCTGACAGCGGAAAAGGGGAAGACATCTTAGCATCGCCCGCCCTCGGCAGGCGACCCAAAAGAAGTGGCCGACACTTGAACTTTTCGCCTGAGGTGGTATGCTTTGGCCCCTTCAACAATCGAGAACACTGGACGAAAGAAGCTGTCCGGGTAGGGGTCAGCAGTGGCTATGGCGGAATGAAGACAAAGGGAATGGCCCCGATCGAGTTAGCCCCCAGGAGAGCAAATGACAGCTGATGCGAAAATAAAAGGGCGCAAGTACAAGGCCTACACCCGAAAAGATATCGACAAGATTCCGCAACTGAAGGCTCTGCCTCCCAATGAGATCCTCGCCATCAAGGCCGTGTCGGCGGTGTTGCCCTTTCGTGTCAACCGCTATGTCATAGAAAAGCTGATCCGCTGGCAGGACGTTCCCGACGACCCCATCTACCAACTGACATTCCCGCAGCCGGGCATGCTGGATCGCAAGGACCTCTCCAGAATGATGGAGCTGGTCTGGCGCAAGGCCCCAGCCAAGGAGGTCGAGGGGGCGGCCCGCCAGATTCAGGCCGGACTCAACCCCCATCCCGCCGGACAGATGGAGTTCAACGTCCCCCGATTGGGTCAGGAACCGCTTCCGGGAATGCAGCACAAGTATCGCGAGACCGTGCTCTTCTTCCCCAGCCAGGGCCAGACCTGCCATGCCTACTGCACCTACTGCTTTCGCTGGCCCCAGTTCGTGGGCTTGGACGAGCTGAAGTTCGCTTCCAGGGAATCCGAGAAACTGGTGGACTACCTGAAGCAGCACCGCGAGGTGAGCAGCGTGCTCTTCACCGGCGGGGATCCCCTGGTCATGAAGACGGCCGTGCTGCGACGATACCTGGAACCGCTACTCTCCCCCGAACTTCAACACGTGGTCAGCATCAGGCTGGGGACCAAAGCCACCGCCTACTGGCCCTATCGCTTCCTCACCGATCCGGACGCCGACGACCTGCTCCGGCTGTTCGAGGAGGTGCGCAGGGCGGGCAAGCACCTGGCGGTCATGTCGCACTACAGCCACCCCAGAGAATTGCGACCCCGCGCGGCCCGGGCGGCCGCTCGCCGGATCCTGGCCACCGGGGCGGCCATTCGCTGCCAGGCCCCCCTCATCCGGCACGTCAATGACGACCCCGACGCCTGGGCTGAAATGTGGCGATCCCAGGTGCGACTGGGGGCCGTTCCCTACTACATGTTCGTGGAGAGGGATACCGGCCCCAAGAACTACTTCGAAGTGCCCCTGGCCGACGCCGCCGAGATCTTTCGCACCGCCTACAAGCGGGTTTCCGGACTGGCGCGCACCGTCCGCGGACCCTCCATGTCGGCCACTCCCGGAAAGGTGGTCGTGGACGGCGTGGCCGAGGTCTACGGACAGAGAGTCTTTGTGCTCAAGTTCCTCCAGGGAAGGGACCCGGACTGGGTCGGCCGGCCCTTCTTTGCCCGATACGATCCCGAAGCCACCTGGCTGGACGACCTGAGTCCCGCCTTCGGCCAGAAGCGGTTTTTCTTTGAGCAGGTCCTCAGGCAAATCAAGAACACGGGAGAATCCCAGACCTGGCGCAGGCGGCGTCCCTCCCAACGGCGCTTGAAGATCTTCGGGGACGCGGACTGGGAATAGGCGCGAGAGACCTCAGTACTCGATGGGCCGTTGCTCGAAGTGGCGGTGGAGCCGATATTCGATCTTGCAGTCCACCCGCAGAACCGAGGGATCGAAGGCCACGCCGGGATCTCTTTTCAGAAGCTTGACCTCCACAACATTGCGCCCCTTTTTGGGAAAGTGCTCGGGCCCCAGGTGGTAGTCGTAGGCGTAGCCATAGGATCCGAGGGAATGCGAACTGGACTGGGGACCTATCAATCGATAGGTCATGTCGACTTTCCGGAGAATCGATTCGGGTAGAACCTGCCGGTTGAATTCGACCTCGACCCCATCATAGTCCGGGATCAGGTTGCCCAGGCGCACTCGCAGCACCACCGACTTGACCCGGCCCAGCTTGTGCCAGTGGTGCAATCGGTCGGCGACGTAGAAGGAGACCTGGACCGGGCGATCGACCTCGATTTTCTGAGGGAGAGGCTGGGAACGGCCGGGCAGCCAGTTCAGGGAGGCATCGGGCCGGCGGTTGGAATGGGCCAAATAGACCTTGTCTGCGGTTTCCAGCAGTTTGGGATGGCCCAGCGGTCGCAGCGTTTCGTACTCTTGAGCCGTCCAGGGCCACCCGTTGGGCGCCCATAGGTGGTCTCCGATTCCGAATCCGTCCACCCCCTGGTCCCAGGCGTTGGCCGCGCCGGCCCAGAT
>JAPPFQ010000085.1 GCA_028875135.1 Acidobacteriota bacterium | reverse complement strand
GAAGAGGACTGGCCGCAATTCAGGGGGCCGGGAGGCCAGGGTCACGCTTCCGCCCGTGGCCTCCCCAAGGAATGGAGTGAAACCAAGAACATCACCTGGAAGGTTCCCCTTCCGGGAAACGGCTGGTCGTCACCGGTCATTCAGGGCGAGAAGATCTGGTTGACCACCTCGGTGGACGAAGGACGTTCGCTGCGAGCCTTGTGCGTGAGCCGGAGCGACGGAAAACTGCTCCACGACATGGAGGTCTTCCGCCAGGAGCAGGTGGGCCGCATCCATACCAAGAACAGCCATGCCTCTCCCACTCCCATACTGGAAGGGGACAAGGTCTATGTCCACTTTGGAGCATTCGGCTCGGCCGGCATTCGCAGCGACGGCAGGATCCTTTGGAAACACCGGTTCGAGTACAATCATCGCCACGGACCGGGCGGTTCGCCGGTCCTGTTCCAAGACGTTCTCATCTACAACTGCGACGGCACCGACGTGCAGTTCGTGGCAGCCCTGGACAAGCATACGGGGGAGTTGCGGTGGAAAAAGACTCGCGAGGGCCGGATGGCCTACTCCACGCCCCTGGCCATCGAGGTGGAGGGCAAGCCCCAGTTGGTCAGCACCGGCGGCGATCGAGTCGTGACCTACCATCCGCTTTCCGGAGAGGAGATCTGGTCGGTGCGCTACGACGGGTTTTCTCTGGTCCCTCGCCCCGTTTTTGGCCTGGGTCTGGTCTATATCATTTCGGGGTACCCGCATCCCGTGCTCTACGCCATCCGCCCCGATGGCCACGGCGACGTGACCGACAGTCACGTGGCCTGGACCTTGAAGCGAGGAGTGCCGCTGAATCCTTCTCCCCTGTTGGTGGGAGAGGAACTCTACATGGTCAGCGATCGCGGTATCGCATCTTGTGTGGACGCCCGGACCGGCAAGCACCACTGGCAGGAGAGGCTGCCGGGAGAGTACTCGGCTTCGCCGGTGTATGCCGAAGGGAAAATCTACTTGCTGAACGAAACGGGAGAGGCGACTGTCCTGGAGGTCGGAAAGGAGTTCAAGAAGCTGGCCACCAACCGGTTGCCGGGTCGCACGCTGGCCTCGTTCGCCATGCACGGCCGCGCCATTTACGTAAGAACCGACAGCCACCTCTATCGGATCGAACGGTCGACCAGTTAGATGGACTGGTAACTTTCGTCACAAACCATGCGGCCCGGAAAGAAGTTCGGGCTTAGGAGTTTAAAGATGGCCAAGCTCCAGTTGCAAAGACTCGGTGGGGTCTGGTCGGCTACCCCGACGCCGTTTACCAAGGACCTGAAGGTCGACACGGCCAGTGTCAAGAAAATGGTGGAGCACCATCTGCGTCTGGGAGTCCGGGGACTCTTCCTGGCCGGCACTTGCGGAGAGGGCCCCTGGATGCCGGATGTGGAGCGACGGCGACTGGTACGGGCGGCCCGCAAATATTCTCGAGACCGGCTGATGATTGCGGTGCAGGTCACCGACAACTCGGCCAGTCGCGTTGTCGCCAATATTCGAGCCGCCAAGGCGGATGGAGCCCAGATTGCCGTGGTCGCCCCGCCGCTCTTTTTTCTCAATGCCAATCCCCAGACATTGACCAACCACTACCGCCAGATCCTTCGGGAGAGTGAGTTGCCTATTGGCATCTACGATCGCGGGCGCCACAGTTCGGTGGTCATCCCGGAGTCGGTTCTCGCCACCATTTATGCCGACCGGCGCGTGATCATGGTCAAGGACAGTTCGTCCGACAATCAGCGACGGGAGATTGCCCTGGCCGCACGGCGGAAACGCCCCCGGTTGCGGCTGCTCAGCGGCAATGAATTTCAGTGTCTGGACTACTTGAGAGCCGGATACGACGGACTGCTGCTTGGCGGTGGAATCTTCACCGGTTACCTGGTGGCCCAGATGATTCGGGCGGTTGCGGCCCACGACTATGCCCGTGCCGAGAGAATACAGACTCGCACGACGCGCATGCTGTACGCGGTTTATGGCGGCGACCGGCTGGCTTGCTGGCTCTCCGGTCTGAAGCGCCTTCTGATGGAGCTGGGCGTGTTCCGGTACTGGTCCAACTACCTGGGCTATCCTCTGGACCGTGCCTGTGTCCGCAACATCAAGCGGATCGTCGCCGAGAACCGGGACGTGCTGTTGCCTTCCTGATCCGAACCAGGGCGGTTGACGATTGCCCGGCTCCGTTCCGAATTACCGCAACCCCGAATCCAACCTTCAGATACCGCTATCTCCCCCGTCGATTGTTACCGTTGCCTGTCTCCATCGGTGGATTCCGATTGAATCGAGCGCCAGGGAGAACGCCCTTCATCTCGAAAGGAGGAGGCGGTGAATTCGGGAGGCCGGGTTGAAAGTCGAGACGTCCGCTAACATCCCTCAGGGCGCTGTACGCATTGGGGCTGACGTTGGCGGCACCTTTACCGATGTAGTGGTTTTGGACGGGTGGGGAAATCTATCCACTCGCAAGGTGCCGTCGACTCCTCCACACTTTGAAGAGGCCGTCATCCGGGCCATTGGAGCCTGGCTCGGTTCGCCGGCGATTTCGGGTGCTCGCGTGCGGGAAGTTGCCCATGGTACGACCG
>JAPPFQ010000560.1:1794-2593 GCA_028875135.1 Acidobacteriota bacterium | reverse complement strand
TGTCCGAAGCGCCTCCCCATACCGAACGCGCCCCACCCAAAGTTGAAGGACAGCCGCCAGCCGCCGTTGAGGGTCACGAAGTCGTGGTAGGGGCTGGTCGAGGCCACGTCGGGGAAGATGGTGACCAGGTGCGGAGGGGCCTCCTTGGCTGCCTGCCACTGCACCAGCCCCAGATAGGATTTGCCCAGCATGCCCACCTTGCCGTTGGACCAGGGCTGGCGGGCCGCCCACTCGATGGTGTCGTAACCGTCCCGGGCCTCGTGGCGAAACGGGTCCCAACTCCCCTCCGATTCGTACCGCCCCCGGACGTCCTGAATCACGAAGACGTAGCCCCGCCTGGAGAAGAACTTGGGCTCCGGTCGAGCCTCTGCGCTGTAGGGTGTGCGGGCCACCAGCACCGGGTAGCGGCCCTCGGCCAGGGGGCGATAGACGTCCGCATAAAGAATGGTCCCGTCCCGCATGGGGACGGGGACCCGGTTCTCCAGGCGGATGTCGTTGCGTGGCGGATCGGAGACGGGGAAACGGGAATCCGATCCCAAGAGCGCCAGGGCCGGCCAGAAGCACGCGCAAAGGATCAGCCCAATCAGGAGGGATCTCGTCTCGATCCTCTCAAGGTACTTCCCTTGCTTAACGTGTCGATCAAGTAGCTCTCCACTCTCCACTCTCCACTCTCCACTTTTTACCTGCCCGCGCCGCCGTCCCATGCGACGGGGCGGCTGAAACAGGGCAAAACGCAGGTGTTTCACTCAGTATTCAATGGGCTTGCGCTCGAAGTGCCGGTGCAAGCGGTACTCGATGA
>JAPPFQ010000560.1:0-1784 GCA_028875135.1 Acidobacteriota bacterium | reverse complement strand
GTCGACGTCGTAGAGCGACAGGTTCAGGGAGATACCGGGATCTCTCTTCAGCAGCGCCACTTTCACCCGGTTCTTGCCCTTCTTGGGGTACTGGTCCGGCCCCAGGTAGTAGTCGAAGGCGTAGCCGTAGGGGCCGACGGCGCCGCCCCGGATCAGCCGGTAGGTCATGTCCACCTTCTGCAGGATGGAGTCGGGCAACTCCTTGCCGTTGAGCTCGATGCGCACCTGGTCGTAGTGGGGCTGGTAGTTGGAGAGCCGCACCCGCAACTTCACCGACTTGACCCGGCCCAGAGAGTGCCAGCGGGCCAGGTTGTCGGCAACCTTGAAAGACACCTGGGTCTCCTCTCCCTGGAGCAGTTCCTTGGGAAGGGGGGTGGAACGTCCCGGCCACCAGGCCATCGAGGCAGAGCTGCGGCGGGTCGATCGAACGTGATAGTGCTTGTCGGCCGTGGCCAATAGCTCCGGATGCCCCAGCAGGCGCAGCGTGTCGTATTCCTGGGCCGTCCAGGGCCATCCGTTGGGGGTCCAGTGGTGGTCGCCGATACCGAAGCCGTCGGCGCCCTGGGCATAGGTGTTGGCGGCGGCCGCCCAGATCATGGTGGGGGTGGAGTAGCGGGCCAACTGCCGTCCCAGGGTGTTGTGGAAGGCGTAGAGCACCCGGCAGCCGGTGCCCCGGGTCAGCTCGACCACGGGCTTGAGGTCCAGCTCCTGGTCCATGGTCTCGTCCTCGCCATGGCTGCTGACGCAGAAGAGGCCGTCCACCAGCTTTTCCGAGATCCATCCGGGAACTTCGTATCCCATGGTCTTCCAGGCGGCGGGGTGGGCCGGAACCCTGGCGTAAATGCGCTTGCGACGCCCCTGGGCATCCTGGGCCTTGTCGGCCACCCGGCGCAGATCCCGGATCCATTGAGTCATGATGGGGGCCAGTTGGCCGGCTTGGTCGAAGCGGCAGAAGGGGGGATTGGAAGTCAGGTTGAGCTCGATGCCGTCGGTCTCATAGCGGGAGAGCAACTCCTCGAAGACACGAAACCGTTCCTGCCGGACCTCGGCGTGCATGAAGCTGAAGCGGCTGGTGGGCATGCCCTCGGCTCTCGGGTCGGGGTCGGGACCCACGTGAAACTGGGGATTGTCCAGGGCAAAGGCCGACCAGCGCCCCAGGCCCTCCTGCTCCGCCCGCGTGCCCCCGTGCAGGCTCACCCAGGCGCTGGCCAGCATCAGGATGCCGGTCTCGTGACAGCGGTCGCAGAGGATCTTCATGGGGTCGAGGCCGTCGTCGACCATCTGGCGCAGGATCCTGCCCGCCCGGTACCAGACGTAATGGGTCCATTTCTTGACCACGGTGCCCCACATTTCGGCCACCTTGCTGTCATAGAGCATGGTGCCGCCCTCGACTCCGGCAAAGTAGACCAGGGTGTCGACCCCGCTGGATGCCATCTGGTCTACGGTGTAGGCATGAGGCTCCGGGGTAAAGGGAGGCTCCATCTGGTAGAGGCCTCCGGCGTGACGCCCGTCGTCGAACAGGAAGACCTTGGGTTCACGGACCGAAGCCGAGTCTCCCTTGCCGCGCTGTTCGGGGGAGGAAGCCGCCGCCAGAGGCACGGCCAGCGTGCCGGGCGCCAGGCTCCCCATGGTTTGCAGGAAGTGTCTGCGTTTCATCTCTGGTCCTCGTTTCCCTTTCCCAAGTTGAATCGGAATGCCTTGTGAGCCTTTTGCAAAATCCGGCAGCGTGACGTTTACCGGGAATGGCCACAAAAGGCACAAAAACACAATTTGTGCCTTTTGTG
>JAPPFQ010000302.1 GCA_028875135.1 Acidobacteriota bacterium | reverse complement strand
GCCCAGACGACAGACGGCCAGGAGGAACCCATCCACCATTCGGTGGCCGGACGGGTCCTCACCCAAGACGGGCGTCCCAGCCAGAACATCAGCGTTGTTCTCTCCCGGCCGGACGGCAGCCAGGTTGGCCGCAAGACCGTGGGGTACGACGGTTCCTTCGTCTTCGACTCCCTGGCCTCGGGAGACTATCTCCTCACCATCGAACGACCCGGGTTCGCCTCCGTCGGACGTCCGCTGGAGATCAGGAAATACAAGGAACCCCGCACGGTGGTCCTGGACATCCGGCTGAAGGGCAACGAGTCCGCCTCCTTCCGGGAGGTGGTGAAGGCCTACGGATCCCTTCCGTCGGACCGCAAGGCAGAAGAAAAGTCAAAGAAAGTCAGCAAGAAGGCGGGCCGAGCCTACTTGAAGGCCTCGGCGGCCGCCGCCAAGGGAGACCGGGCCAAGGCCATCCGGCACCTCCGGAAAGCCGTGCGGGAACAACCGGAATTCTTCGAGGCCCACTACAACCTGGGTGTGCACTACCAGGCGCTGGAACAGTGGGAGAATGCCACCCGGGCTTACCTGAGGGCCATCGAGCTCCGGGAAAATACTGCCCGGCCCAATTTCAATCTGGGGGTTATTTACCACAACCAGGGGAAGCTCGATCAGGCCATCGAGCGATACCGGCAGGCCCTGGAATACGACCCCAGCTTCGCCGAAGCCCACCAGGCGCTGGGAGAAGCCTCCTTTCAGCAAGGTCGCCACTACGACGCCGAACAGCACCTGGAAACAGCCACCCGGCTGGCGCCCGCCAGGGCGGCGCCCTCATTCGGTCTGCTGGTGAAAATACAGCTTCTCAACAACGACCCCAACCGGGCCCAGTTCTACCTGGACCAGTTCCTCCAACACCACCCCGAAGCCCCCATCGCTCCAACCCTTCAGAAGGAGATCGACAGCCTGCTGGCTACAGGCAAGGGAGGCCCGTAGCCGTCGCTCGTTCCATTGCCGTCACTGGATTCGCGTGTCGGATACCAGCTCACGGTGAGACGGGACAAGGCGCCGTGGTCCGCGCCCCCAAAAGCCGCAATTTCGCGCCGTCGCGCACCGACGCCGAATTCAAAGCCGGTGGCGCCAACCTGCAGCACCCTCAGGCCGTAGCCGAGCAGTTAGTCGCGTCCGTTCGTGGATGTCGCCATGCCGAACCGCGGCGTCCCGACTAGCCAGGTCCCGACCAGCATCCCGTAGCCAACTCGGTCTTCAGAAGGTTGCCGGCCAACATCCCTCCGCTGGCCATCCCCACCGCCTAAGGACGAGCACTTTTTGTTCAAAGCATTGAAACGGAAATGCGCTTGGTACTTGCCAGACGGCGTGGTTGCCGATCAATTCATAAAGGACGGCTGCCTCCTTGTCAGAGCTGGAATCTTGGTCTCCATGATTCGACCAGGGCCTCATCCTCCTCTATCTCTTCGATCTGCTCCTCGATATCGAGCGCGGTGAGTACAGTGAGTGTCTTGCCGTACTTGCCTAGGCCGATCACCTGTTCTGTTGCGGACAGGCTACGGTTGCCGTTGAACCAATCGCGAATGTCGGAAGTACCGTGGGCGTTGTCGGCGTGGCGGACTCTTTCAGGGTCTTGGTTGAAAGAATACGTTATCGTGGCCGTAGAGAGCGCTTCACCCTTACGGATCCAGGTGAGGCCCTTCACTTCCTTGAGTGCGTCCGACATGAAGCAATAATTGATTCGGCTGCCGGTGCTGAGGACGATTGCCACAGGGTCGCGCGTGCATCGCGTGTAACGAATCGCGGTGGCGGTGAGCGAGGTACGACACTTCGCAGCGAGTTTTTCAATTGCTGAAAGTCCGTCGCCCGCGCTGAGCATGGCCTTGGTAAATAGATTGCGTGGCATCAGCAGGGTGGCTGCAAAATGATCGGCCTCCATCTCGTAACGGTCACCCGAGGCGAATCCAGCGTGGGACTCATGAAAGTCACCGTTGGAAAGAACTGCGTCGATGTGGCTGGGTAAAAAGTAGTGTCCGAGCTCGTGAGCAACGCTGAAGTTTTGGAATCCGATGCTGTCGATATGAGTCGCGTAAGCGATACCGAAGGCATTGCCTCGACGCAGAAGCATGCCAGAAACGCCTTGGGCGCTGGCGGGCTTGGCCACGACCTCGATGTCAAGATCCTGTGCGAGTGCAATTGGGTCTACGGGAAGCGCGGATATGGCCCGCTCCTTGACGACTTTTTCCGCAGCGATCGTGGCTGACCAGTAAGGGTCGGTCTTGCTCATTTACCTTCCTTACTTTGTCCGATCTGTAGCTTTTTTTGCGAGCATATTCAGAAAACTCTCAGCGATGTCGCGATCGGCAGCGGTCAGGCGATCAAGGTCACGGTGCAACTTGTCCGCACCAGCAAGGGCCTGGTCATCCGTTACGCGGCCGAGAAGATAATCAGTCGTTACGTCGAGGGCATCGGCCAGCCGCCGCAAGTTGTCGAAGGACGGTTTACGGGATCCGGTTTCGAAGTGGGAAATGGCGGAAGCCTGGAAACCGGCGCGATTTGCCAAATTTCCCTGGCTGAGTTTGCGCTTCTCCCGAGCAGAGCGGAGGCGATCAGGGAAGACT
>JAPPFQ010000529.1 GCA_028875135.1 Acidobacteriota bacterium | reverse complement strand
GCGGCAGGACGGAGGTCGAGACGGCCAACCTGCGCATTCGCCTGCTGGCGCTCGTACTGGGGAACGGCCAGCCTGGCCCCCGCCTCGATCAGCCTGGGGTCGCCCCAGCACTGGTCGCGGTGGTGGTGGGTGTGGAGCACCCACTCCACCCTGGTGCAGCCGGTCTCCGCCAGGGAGTCGAGCACGGCCCCTGAGCCTGCGTCGATCAGCAGCGCCGAGGCTCCGTCCTTGACGACGTAGACGTTGCAGGTGTCGGCGAAACGGTAGAGGTTCTCGGAAATTCTTTCCATGGCAGCCATGGGCGTCACTCTCCCTGAAAATCGAGATGGAGCCGAAAGGGCTCGCAGGATACCACCATCTCCCACTCCCACCAAGCGGGTCCACGAAGTGGCGCCCAAAAGAAAAGAAGATATCCACGAAGTCACACGAAGGGGTCCGAGACGTGACATGAAGAAGCGACACGAAGGGAATCCCCGGATTGGCTTGAATAGGGGACGTTGCACCCCATCGCGGGGAAACTGAGCAGCACGCAACGGCAGTGCATGCGGGCGAGACGCCCGCGCTCCCGGGTGGGGTCGAATAGGGAACATTGAAGCCTATTCCAAATAGAAAAACATGTTTCCCCTTGCAGCGTTGTGGGTCAGGTGAGAGCTGCGAAGCTGCGGTTGGAGTGGGTAGGCCACGGAAACGCCTGCTACAAGCCATCCTTATAGAGCTGCGTAGCAGCGGCTCAGGGTAGCCCCGGGTGTCAACCCGGGGTCGTATCGGTTCCGCGCCAACCCAGCCGCGAACGCGGCGAATAGAATGCACCCGTTCGGGACGGCACCGCTTCTCCAAAGAAACACCGCCCCATGTTGCGCTAACCCGCTACCGCCACCCATGCGGCTTTTCGCAGCCCCGGGCGGAATAGGGGACGTTGCGCCCCATCCCAGGGAAACTGAGCGGCACGCAACGACAGCGCTCGCGGGCGGGACGCCCGCGCTCCCGGGTGGGCCCTCCTCCCCTCACTCTTGCTGCTCGAGGGCGCGCCCGCCGGCTTGCCGGGCCGCAGCCGTGCCGATGCGGCAGAGCCGTCACGCTTGGTGGCCCTTCGTCGTTCTTCGTGTTCCTTCGTGGATCACGACAGGTTCAGCGCCCGCGACTGCTCCTCGATGGAGGCGAAGAGTTGGCGCTTCTCGGACTCGCTGGGGGTGCTTCGGTAGGCGTTGAGAAGCTCCTTCATGCTTACCAGGCCCTTGTAGAGACCGGCGTTTTCCAGGGGCGGGGTGAGGTAGGAGATCAGCTCGGCGCTGGTGCGGCGCTTGGCGATGGTGCCTTCGGAGGGATTGTTGACGCTGTAGATATAGAGATGGGGCATGGCTCCCAGGAGGCGGTCGGGCCAGCAGCCGGAGGAGAGCCCGACCTGCTTGCCCGGCATGAACTCGGCCGCCCCGTGGGTGCCCACGTGGATGACGGCGTCGGCCCGATAGACCTTCTGCAGGTAGCAGTAGAGGGCCATGAAGCCGTGGTGGGGCGTGCCTCCCCCGGCCGCCAGCATCCGCATGGGATCGCCCTCGTAGCCGAAGCCGGGTTGGACGCCGATGAAGGCGTTTCCCAGACGGGCGCCCAGAATCATCAGGTCCCTGCCGGAAGCATTGAGGACACCCGGGGCCGGACCCCACTCCCGCTCGATCTCCGCCAGGTAGGGACAGAGGTCCCGGTACTCCTCCGCCGGCATGCGGTAGGCCACGTTGGCCACCGTGCCCCAGTCCCGGGAGTTGCCCTCCAGAATCCGGCGGCGGAGATCTTCCGGGTCCTGCAACCGCGGAATGTCGTATCCCTCGGCCCGGAGCCGGGTCAACACCTCCAGCAGGCTGGCGAAGACGTCCAGGTCGGCGGCGGTGCCCAGGTTCCCCTTGTTGGGAGGAAAGCAGAAGATCACCAGGGACAGCTTGAGGCTGTGGCGGGGAGCGGTCTGCAGGCGATTCCAGCCCGCCAGCCTGGCGGCGATGAGCCGGCAGCGCTCGGTCAGCGGTTCCGGCTGGCGGCTCTTGTGGCGCACGCCCCCGAACAGGCGGGACTCGGTGGCTCCGTCCAGCTCGGGGATGGCCACCTGCATGGCGGTCTGCACCGGATTGAGGCCCACCCGGCTCTGCTCCCAGTTCTCGATGGTCTGCAGGTCCAGCGAAACCAGGGAGCGGAAGGGAATGCCGAGTTCCTGGAGAAACTCCACCGAGGCCTCGGTGTCGTTCATCACCGGACCTCCCACGAAGCTGAACCCGGTCAACGAAACGATCTGGCTGACCCGCGGACGTGGACGACCCTCACCGCCGCCCGGAGCGGGTGTTCCGCTGCCGTTGGTCCCCTCCAGAAAGTAGGCGCGGCAGGCCTCCCGGTTGTCCATGAAGGTGGAGATGGCCGCCACCACCGACAGACCTTCCGACTCGATGGCCTCGATGAGTCCGTCGTAGTGCCGCCGGGCCTCCCCTACGATCTGGGGGCGCATCAGCAGCAGTCAGACGGTGGCCCGGGGATCCAGGCTGCGCCCGGTGGCCGCCCGGTACCATTCAAGGTAGGCGCTGAAACTTTCGAACAGATCGGGAGCCATAGGGTGGTAGAGCCCGG
>JAPPFQ010000504.1 GCA_028875135.1 Acidobacteriota bacterium | reverse complement strand
CACCTGCATCGAGAAACCGCCATCGACCGGAATGGCGGCGCCGGTCACGAAGTCGGAGGCGGCAGAGGCCAGAAAGACGGCCGTTCCCGCACAGTCCTTCAGGGTGCCCCAGCGGCCGGCCGGAGTCCTCTTCAAGACGTGCTCATGCAGGGTGGGAACGTCCCGGCGGGCCTGCCGGGCGAGGTCGGTGTCGATGAAACCGGGAAGGATGGCGTTGACCTGAACGCCGTCCGCCGCCCAGGCCGAGGCCAGCGACTTGGTGAGCTGCACCACCCCTCCCTTGCTGGCTCCATAGGCCGGGCTGAAGGACGCTCCGAAGATGGACATCATCGAGCCGATGTTGATGATCTTGCCACCGCCGGCGCTCTTCATGGCCGGGTAAGCCGCCCGGGAGCAGAGGAAGATTCCTGTAAGGTTGACCTGCAGCACCTCGGACCACTCGGGCAGGGTCAGCTTCTCGGGGGTCTTGCGGATGTTGATGCCGGCGTTGTTGACCAGAATGTCCAGGCGCCCGAAGTGGTCCACGGTGGCCTGCATCAGTGCCTCGACCGAAGACTCGTCGCCGACGTCCACGCTTACCGCCAGCGCCTCTCCCCCGTCCTCCTGAATTTCCCGGACCACCTGCCGGGATTTTTCCTCGTTCCTGGCTGCCACAACCACTCGCGCCCCCGCTTCGGCCAGGCCCCGGACGATCCCCAGGCCGATGCCTCGGTTGCCTCCGGTGACTATGGCGACTTTTCCACTCAGGTCAAACGGCGTCATTGTCATGGTTCAGAAATCTCCTATGGGGAAAGGGTGCCGAAATCGAAGCCGATCTGCTTCCGGCGACCCGACCAGAAACGCGGGCTGCGGCCGGCAGTCCTTCAGAGGCCGGGAGTGGGCGCCGATCGCGGGTGCGCAGGTAGGTACCACAGGGCAAAAAGGGTTGTCAAAGGCAAATGGTGCCGGCGTGGAGCGCCTGGGAGGGGGTTGGCCACCATGATATAGTCTGCTCGCATTTCACTTTCCTTGCCGGTCCGGCGGGTTCAGGAGGCCGCCCCCATGGATGACTTCAAATCGCTGATCCGTCACGTTCCCGATTTCCCCAAGAAGGGCATTCTCTTCTACGACATCACCACACTGCTGAAGCAGAAAGGGGCCTTGAAGCAGGTCACCGAGCGGCTGGTGGATATCTACCGGGGCCAGGCCATCGACCTGGTGGTGGGGATCGAGTCCCGGGGATTCATTTTTGCCCCCACCGTGGCCAGCGAGCTGGGCGCCGGCTTCGTTCCGGTCCGAAAGCCGGGGAAGCTCCCTGCCGAAGCCATTGTGGAAACCTACGACCTGGAGTATGGCCAGGACAGCCTGGAGGTCCACCGGGATGCCATCCGGGAGGGTCAGCGGGTCCTGCTGGTGGATGACCTGCTGGCGACCGGGGGCACCGCGGCCGCCACGGTCCGGCTGGTTCGACGGTTGGGGGGGCAGTTGGTGGGCGCGGCCTTCCTGGTGGAACTGGAGTTCCTCAACGGCCGCGGCCGCCTTCCCGACGTCGAGGTCCGATCCCTGCTGCAGTACCAGGAGTAGCCGTGCGTTTCGCTTGGCACGCCCGGGCTTGTTCGAGGTCGAATTCCACAAAGATTGTTGTTATCTACCAGTCTTCCTCATAGAGCAGCGTAGCTGCAGCCGTGTGTCGCATGCAGGGAACGGGTGGAGACTCCCGGGAGCGGTCGCGTTAGGCAGCGAAATCGGCGTACTCTTCCCTGTGGCGGCTGGAGCCCGAAGTCGTGTGATTCAGCACCCCCGCAGCCGCGTAGTCCAAGGCCTGCTGAAGCCCTTCCGCCTGCCGCTTGTAACGGGCCTTCGCCTCGACAATTGCTATCGGGAAGTCCGGGCTGTACCGGAGAAGGTAGTCGGCGCGCTTCTGCTTCCCGCGGCGGGCCGCGCCGCCCACAAATGCGACCCATCCGTCGGTGAAGGTTCTCTGCTCGTTGATTACGGGCGGACGGTCGCCCCAGCCCGCGGCCTGCAGTTTGGGAACGACGTACTTGCGGTAGGTATCGGCCTCGTTCATCAACGGCCCACTTCCGCCCATCTGCGGTCGGTGCACTCCTGTTTGGCTGACAGCAAGGCGCGGCACCGTGACGGTGCATGTGCCCCTCTGTGAATGTGGCAATCCGCGTCAATTCCGCAATTTTCCATGTGACTCCGCCAGCATATCGGCTCCCCCGTTACGGGACTGCCTGGAAGTCATCGCTGATGAAGCGGTCCAAACCGAAATCTTCGCTAAAGG
Organism: Acidobacteriota bacterium; assembly: GCA_028875135.1. GTDB lineage: Bacteria > Acidobacteriota > Terriglobia > Versatilivoradales > Versatilivoraceae > Versatilivorator. The sequence continues at coordinate 338 of JAPPFQ010000504.1, read as the reverse complement.
ACGTGGAAAAGCGATGGCGTCGTCGTTCCATCTGGTGCTGAGTCCCATAGACCGATGTATGGTTCACGAGTTCCTCTATGCAGCTTCGCTTCCAGACCAGTCCGAGGTCCGAGTCTCCCCGCAATCTGCCGGAGTAGACACCAAGGAAGTAGTTCATGTTTTCTTTCGCCTGGTAGTCCTTTCCCTTGTGTGTGACGACATCTCCCTTTCTGAACCGCGCCCACACGGGAGAGCCTGACTGACCGGGGCGCGATCTGCAGTCGATAAGGAATATTGGCAGGTCTGCAACGTCCACATCCGGCTCGGACGCGATGAAGCCCTTCGACCAAATCGGAAAC
>JAPPFQ010000365.1 GCA_028875135.1 Acidobacteriota bacterium | reverse complement strand
GGAGTGCTGGAAAGGACGGTTCCGGGTCCCGACGGCGGGTTCGTCTTCACGGGGCTTCCGGACGGGGACTACGTGGTCACGGTGCGCAAGAGGGGGTACCGGGGGCCGCCGGCCCGGCGATTCCGCCTGGAAGAGGGCGTGATCACCTCGCCTCCGCCGGGTGCGATCAACCGGGAATACGTGCTGGCGCCGCTGGATGCGGACACGTTCGTCTATCACTGGGAGGAAGATCAGAGCACCTCGGGCTACGACTACGCGGCCCACGTCAATGAACCGCTGGAGGTGGAGTTTCTGGGCGAGCCGATCGAGGTGAGCGACAGCTCGTCGGCCATCCGGCTGAATCGCGACTACAGCATCCTGCTGGTGGACGGTGAAAGCGGCTCTTGGACCCAGGAGCTCGCCTATCGGCTGCTGGAGACGATGAGGACCATCCCGCAGGACGACTGGCTGACTACCGAGGACAAACCACGTGGCGCCAGTCAATGGTTGCTCACCTCGGAGCATGTAGAGAACGATATCCGGATCACGGGGGGCGGCCCGGAAAACGACCGGACGGTATTGATCTCCGAGGCGGCCTTTGTCAACGCAAGCCCGAGGATTGCGCTGATCGAGGGGAAGCGGGGGAAGTATTACTCGCAACGGCTGCATCATGCCCTGGTGCGCTTCGTCACCGGCAACGGCCGCCACGAGGAATCCTACGAGAAGGTCCTTCAGGAGCGATTCGGGGTCACCACGCGGATCACCAAGCACACGACCTACCGGGAACTGACGGCCTCTACCACCGGAGAGGGGGCATCGCGTTTCCAGAAGTTCCATTCCGAGGAGATCGTGCAGATCATCAACACTTTCGAGGAAATGCCTTCAGGCATGCACAAGATCCCGGAGTTGAAGTACCTGGTCCGCCGCCTGGACGGGACCCCCCATCCAATACATCCAGCGGCGCCGGCGGTAGCCTGGCCGGAATCCGGCTATATCGAGTTCATGGATACCGCTTTCCTGCAGAACTCCATCACGGGCGTGCACCGCCTGATCATTCACGAGAAGGCGCACTTCCTGTGGGCGCATCTGTTCGATGAGCAGTTGAAGGCGGATTGGATCGAGCTGGGCGGCTGGTACGAGGACGTGCGCAGCCCGAGCGGCTGGTTCACTACCAGGCAGACCGAATTCGTCAGCGCCTATGGCCATGCCATCAACCCCAACGAGGACATGGCCGAGTCGGTCGCCTTCTTCGTGATCAATCCCGACAAGCTCCGGTCACGGGCCATCGGCAAGTACGAGTTTGTGCGGGACCGGGTCATGCAGGGGAACATCTACATCTCGCAGATCCGGGAGGACCTGACCTTCGAGGTCTACAACCTGTATCCCGACTATGTCTTTCCTGGAAAGATCCGCAGGGTGGACATCCGGGTCACCGGAGCGGCGGAGGAGGACAAGACCGTCCACATCGAGGTCGAGCTGCATGCACTGGACAAGGTGCTCGAAGGGGCGACCGAGGTGTACATGAGGATCTTCAGCGAGATCGGCACGTATGTGGAGGTGGGTCTGCATCCCGACGGTGTCTTTCGAGGGAGACCGGACACCGTGCTTTCGGGAGGGTTCACCCTGAGCAAATTCGTCAAGGCGGGCTACTGGTTTCCGGGACAGGTACAGATCGTGGACGCAGTCGGCAACGAGCGGTTCGAGAGTGTCAACGACTTCGGATGGAGTCTCTATGTGAATAATCCGCTCGAGGATGTGATTCCCCCTCGGTATGTGAGAAATACGGCCTCACTCGCCAGGTCCGTCGAAACCCGGGAGGGCCGGGAGATACAGGTGATTCGGGCCAGTTGGCAGGTGGAAGAGAGTACGGAAATGAAGTCGGGAGGGTGTGTCGCCAATATCAACGACGAACTCCTGGAAACCTATCGCTTTCACGCGCAGGGCGACTACGACTCCCAAAGCGGGCGCTGCGAAGTCCTGTTCCTGATGCCGCACTACATGCCCTCATCGGTGTACACGATGAGCTTCATCAAGATGACTGACCTCGCCTTGAACGTTACCGGTGTCTATTTCCGCCATCCCGGCCATGGTCTCAGGCCGGAAGACACAGTCGTCGATGAAGCGGGGCAACAAGTCGAACTGATTACGAACAACCCGGACACAGAGGCCCCGGAGGTGGACCTCAACGCCATTGAAATCAGTGCCGAACCCACCAATCCGGACGCACCCAACGGCGAGACATTGGTGACTCTGACCTTCCGAATACGCGACAACTTCGCCGGATTCACGCATGGTTACCTTTACTTGCGAGATCCGCAAGGCATCGAACATGGGTTCTGGGTCTATACGCCCAATAGATTCAATCTATTCCCGTCCGAAGATCCCTCCCTGTGGACCACCCATACCTGGACCGTGGTACTGCCGGAGGGATCGGCGCCGGGCACGTGGGGTCTTGCGAACATGACGGTTCGGGACAGGGCGCAGAACTTCAGACAATACGACTTCACCGAGATCATCCATTTCGACGTGGAAAGCGACTGAGGGTCGCGGCCGTGAGTTTCCTCCCGAACTCTTTTTGTGGGAGGGGAGATCACTTCTACTCCAGGGTGGGTAGCCAGCCCAGAGGCAG
>JAPPFQ010000200.1 GCA_028875135.1 Acidobacteriota bacterium | reverse complement strand
GACCATGATCGCGCCCATGGCCTCGGGAAAGCTCATCGCCGTCATCCGCTATCACGGAGCGGTGGTGCCGCAGTGGCCACTGGTCGATCCGGCCAGGCACGCCTATTACAAGACGGTCTTTCTGGCCGACTCCGACGACGGCGGCAAGACCTGGCATCGTTTCCGGCAACTGACCAACTATCACGGCCAGTGCCATGGCTACGGAGTCGGCCTCTCCGACGGAACCTTCATGGTGGCCTACGATCACCGCTATCCGCGCGACCTGTCCACTGGACGGGCCATGATCAGCCGTGACGAGGGGGAAACCTGGGAAGACGAGGTCTATTATCTCTACTACGGTGACGGCACCAGCGGTTTCAGCCAGAGCCTGGCTCTGGACGACGGCATGATTCTCACCGTCGGGGGAATCACCCACGAGCTCGAATCCAGACGGAGCTGGGCAGGGGCCACCGGCAAGTCCGAGCTGTGGGCCATTCGCTGGAAACCGGTCCCGGCGTGATAGTGGGCCGGCAGAAGGTTCATCCGCGAAGGGGAAAAAGAGTTATCCACGAAGACACACGAAGAAAGACTGACCTGAAACAGACTTCGGCGGCGGGTGGTTGGAAACCGGTTCAAAGTCAAGCACGGCATCGGTTGATTCACATCGATGCACAGGATGCACAGGATTTTTCCGTAGAAGGCTGGCTTGCGTTCCTGGATTTCCGCAAATCCGCACGCAATCATCGCCGAAGTCAGCTTCTCCCGTAGCAGCATCCCATCTAATTATCCGGTGCATCCATGTTTTTTGAGTTTTTTGTCTACATGGATGAACAGGATATACAGGATTTTGTCTGAGAGTCCCGCGTCCTGAACTCCAGGCATCCGCGAATCCGTGACGGATCAACGCCGGAGCCGGCCTCTCGTGCAGCAGCGTCCCGTTCTGGTTATCCTGTGCATCCTGTGCATCCATGTTGAATAAATTGTCCTTCTCGACTGATCCGTCCCGTCGCGGGCGTCCGCTGAGCCTACGCCCCGATTCCCAGTCAGTTCCACGTGCAGCAGCCTCTTGGCAGCCTATTTCCCCTCGCTGCCATCCGACAGTTGCCGGGCCAGGGCCAGGAACGCGTTCACCTCGTCCACCCCGGTTGCGAAGCAGGTGACCAGCCGATAGTGGTCGCGGCTCCCGGGCCAGAGGTGGAACTCGTAGCCCGCCTCCTTCAAGCCGTCGGCCAGGGGCGGCGGCATCCTGACGAAGACTTCGTTGGCTTCCACCGGATAGAGGACTTCCACTCCGGCAAGCCCGCCAAGGCCTGCCGAGAGCGCGTCGGCCGCCCGGTTGGCCCGCTCCGCCAGTTGCAGCCACAGGTCGTCCCTGAGATAGGCTTCCAGTTGAACCGACATGAAGCGCATCTTGCTGAAGAGATGTCCGGCGCGCTTGTGGCGGCGGGCCAGGCCCGTGGCCTTGTCTTTGTTGAAGACCACCACCGCCTCGGCAGCCATGGCTCCGTTCTTGGTGGCCCCAAAGGAGAGGATGTCGACTCCGGCTTTCCAGGTCAGCTCGGCGGGTGTGCAACCCAGCCGTTGCACGGCGTTGGCGAGGCGGGCGCCGTCCATGTGCAGCCCCATCCCCCGGCCGCGAGCGACTCCGGCAATCTCTCGAATCTCGTCCGGCCGGTAGACGGTTCCCAGTTCGGTCGCCTGACTGATGCTGACGGCGCTGGGCTGACTCTCATGGACCCCCATCTCCTCCATCTTGGCCACGGCGGACCGGAGGATCCGAGGACAGATCCTGGCCAGTTCCCCGGACAGCGGAATCACCTTGGCGCCCCCGCTGTAGAACTCGGGCCCTCCGCACTCGTCGGCATGGAGATGGGCCTCCTGGTGGCAGAAGACGGCGCCGTAAGCCGGAGCCAGTTGGGCGATGGACAAGGAGTTGGCCGCCGTACCCGTCGCCACCGGGAGGACCTCCAGATCGGTCTCGAAGGTTTCCCGGAAGCGTTTTCTCATCCCGGAAGTGATCCCATCCTCACCGTAGGCATAGGCGTGACCCGAGTTGGCCTCCTGAAGAGCCGCCAGGATTTCGGACGCCGCCGGCGATTCGTTGTCGCTGCGAAAATTCATCGTGTTCTTTCCCCGTAACAGCCGGCAACTTACCGACAGCCTGGACGGTCAGCCCGACGCCGCCTGCGATTTCCCCGGGCTTCTTCCTGTGGGGCGCGGCCACTGCCGAGGGGCCCCATCACCCCCCGGAAGGTTTCCCTAATCGTCATCGACCAGGGCTATGGCCTCGATCTCCACCATCAGTGAGGGCAGGGCCAGACCGGTCTGGACGGTGGACCGGGCCGGTGGGTTGCCCTGGAAGTACTCGTTGAAGACAGCGTTCATGCCCTGGTAATGGGCCATGTCGCTCAAGAAGATGGTGGTCTTGACGACATCCTTCAAGGAAGCTCCCACGGCCTCCAAGGCAGCTTCAATGTTTTTCATGACCTGTCGTGTCTGTGCCCCGACGTCTCCCTCACCCACCACCCTGCCCTCCGCATCCAGAGCTATCATCCCCGCGGTGGTAACCAGCGCTCCCTTTCGGACCACTTGCGAGTAGGTGGCCGCAGGTTTAGGCAGCGACGGCGGATTCAAG
>JAPPFQ010000604.1 GCA_028875135.1 Acidobacteriota bacterium | reverse complement strand
CCACCAGCTCCTCCAGGCTGCGCCGGGGCCTGTCCACCGTGTCCATCGTCCGATTGCCTGTTGCCAATGTTGCCGTCGTCATCACGACCTCCTTGTTGTGTTGTATTGCCTTGAATCCGTGTGCCCGCTTGCGGGCAAAGAAAGAGGGGCCGTCCTCGTGGGAGGACGACCCCTTGCGTTTTGGGTGGGTTGTGCGAGGCCCTGAGGCCCCGTCGTCAGCGTCGGAACCTCCGCACCTGAGGCCGTTGCATGAACCGCCGAAGCAGCAGCCAGCCGATGCCCAGCCCGAACAGGTTGAGGAAGAAGAGCTCCAGGTCGAGGGTCAGCAGCGGCGCCGCAATCACCAGCGTGACGATCCCGGCCACCATCACCTTCCTGCGCTTCCACCAGGGCCGCCTCTCTGGGGTCTTGTCGGCGACATCGACCACCGGCTCATAGGCCGTCCAGATGGGCAGCCCGGTCAGCGCCTCCAGTTCGGTGACTATCACGCCCTTCGAGCAGCCCCCGGTGTGGCAGCGCACGTCGATGCCCTCGCCGTCCGGCCTCTGCCGAAACGCCAGCCCGTCCGAGCGACCGCCGTGGCAGATGACCGTCGTCGTCCAGAACCAGCCTTTGTCGAATCTCACCCGGTGCGGGAGCAGGTCTGCGATCCGCCTCGCGCTGGGTCCCGTGTACCGTTCCGCCATGTCCGTTCCTCCTTCGGTTGCCTGTGATTCGTCCATGCCGATGACCTCCTTTCGGTGCTCGATGCTCTAGAACTTCGTGGTGCCGGAAAAGGACGCAGCTTGGCCAGGGTCACATCACGGGGAAGCGAACCGGGGAGCTGCTGTGAGATGGGATTACGACCGGCCTGACACTCATCCGCAGGACGGCGCGGTGAGAGCGACGCAGCCCTGCGACGTCATCGCAGGACGGCGTGCGTTGAAGCCGCGACCCAACCGCGTGACGGTTGCGCCGCAGACGTAAAGAACCGGCCGGGACGCTGGGCGCACCTCGACCAGAGACTGCACCGTACTCGCTACGGTGGTGTCCCGACTTCCGAGACGGACTCGGGGGAGCAACGGCTCGACCCCTCGACCGGCTCACGCAGCGGGAAGGCGCTTGTCCCACTGGGGAGACCGTCGGGAGAGCTAGGCTCAACCCCTCCGGTCTGACCCCTGGGCGGCTGTTCGGAGAGCAGGGCTCGATCCTATGCAGCCGGTCCCGGATTCGGGGACGGGAACCCTCCAGGTTTCTCGGCACGAAACGCTGGAAAAAGCCAGAAACTGCGTCAATTATCGCCCTAACGGTCGAGTGAATGGAAGGCTTGGGAGCGGGTTTCTGGCCAACTCAACGTGAATCACTCGCTCCGAATTAGCGCCGGTTTAGCAGCGGCTTAGCAGCCTTCGGAAACCGGCCCTGGAGCCGTCTCCGTGGCCTACTTCCGCCACAGCCCCAGAGTGAGGATCCGGCGCACCCAGCGCAGCAGTTCCCGCCTCGCCAGGGACCTGCGCGTGTCCGCCAGCGCCATCCACCGCCAGGTGGTCTGTCCCCTGCGGCCAAATCCCCTCAGCGCCTGCTTCTCAGGCGGCAGGGTCAGCCCGTGCTCCTCCAGCATTGCCAGTTCCAGTTCCAGCACCCGCTCATGCGTCGTGAGCCACGACAGGCTGCTGCCCTGGCTGGGATGGCCGGCTCGCAGGCTGCGCCACTCTTCGATAAGAGGCCATGCGTCGCCGTAGACCTCCACGTCGTCGTCGGCAGGCTCCACGGTGACCACCTCAGGCTCCTTGCGCCGCTCTCTGTAGGGCTTCTTCGGGCGCAGGCCCTCCACCGGAGGTGCATCGCCGCCATCCGACCGGCCCGCCTGCTCCCCGCCAACGTCGTCCGCCTGGGTACCTTCCTCGTCGTTGCCCTCGGCATCGGTCCTGCCAGCCGCCCCCGCCCGAAGCTCGTCCAGTCCGTCCCGCAGCTGCTTCGCCATCGCCTCCATGCCAGACTCCCACCCAGCCATGCGCTCCTCAATCTCCTCGACCGACTCCCTGAGTCTCGTCGTATCGGGATTGTCGCCCGCGCTCGACAGCCGCTCCAGGGCATCGCCCATGCGTCCGGTGATCTCGCCGGACTCCTCGGCCTTGACCAACGTACGGTAGGCAACGCCCAGCATCTCGGCGGCCTCCATCCGGCCCTCCTCCCGCACCAGCTCCCGCAGGAATCCCCTCAGCCTGTGTAGCCGCATCCTTTCCGTGTCTGTGGCCTCGCCTACTTCCCTGGTCGGCAGGTCGGCGTCCGGCGTCCCGTCGTCCTCGGTCTCCTCAACCTGCGTGCCGTTCAACTGTGCCTCGTTCATGTGACCAACCTCCTTCTGTCTGCTTGATGTCCGATAGGGAGGGTCCTGTAGAGGGGATTCACCACCCTCGTTTAGGTTCCGCTCCCCAAATCGCTCGCTCCGATTTAGCAGAGTTACGCTCCGCTGTTCCGGTTTTGCGACTTGCATTTCTGCAACTTTCGCCCAAATCGGGTGAACCTGCCCTTATCTCGAAGTGCTCGCAACAACGGCCCACCACCCCTCCGTTTCAACCTGTATCAGCTACGAAACCAGCCCCGACTTGCATTTCTGCAACTGACCAAAATCCTTGTACACGGGCAGTAC